>JBEKKD010000462.1:0-3888 GCA_050010895.1 Armatimonadota bacterium | reverse complement strand
TAGTACTTGCGCCGGGGTCCCTGGGTGGAGACCTTCCACTCGCTCTCCACCAGTCCTTCCTTCTCGAGCTGGTGCAGGGCAGGGTAGAGCAGCCCCTCCCGAAATCGCAGCGTTCCCTCGCTCCGCCGCTCGACCTCCCGCGAGATCTGAAACCCGTACATCGGCTGCTCTTCGAGCAGACTGAGAATGAGAGTGAGGGTGTTGCCCTTGAGAATGTCACCGCTGATGGCTGCCATGAAAAACCCCATGCCACGACGCGATCGCCGGAATATCAGCTGCTTATACACCAGCCGCCGGCGCATGTCAAGCCCTGTCCCCCCGAAAAGCGTCGTCCCTAGGGTAACCCATCGAAGAGTGAGGGGCTAGAGACGTGTCTAAGCAGGCCGATCACAGGACTCGGCCGTTGCCAGATATTTGCAGGCGGCATTGACTGTCCGCCCAATGCAGACACAGCGGGTTAGCAGGGACAGCTATTGACACGACCGGAGGAGGTGGCTCGCAGCGGCGGGCATCTCCGCTACGGCGTCTCCAACACCTCCAGCTTGACGTCACGGATGCGAATCGCAGCGGAGATCGGCGTTTCCAGGGCGCCTTTCTCAATCGCGATATCGGCCGTTGCCGCTGTGGGCGGGGTTTCGCCATCGGCCACCAGCAATTGCCACCTCCCGAGCTGGCGCAGATCGTAGGGGCTGCTGTTGATGTTTGTGAGCCACGCGCCGTCGGCTGCGTTCACCCCGAGCTTCACGTAAGGGGCCCGGTCCGGCTCGATCTTTTCAACCCTCATCCAGCATGAGAGCCGGTAGCGGGTGTAGGGCAGGGCGTTGACCCGGGTGGAAGCATAGCTCCACGCAGTGCCCGGCTGGCGCCCAGTCACAACCAGACATGGCCGGCCATCAGTGTCTGTGCCTGCCGCCACGCTCATTCCGTCTGCCGCTGACCAGCCGGCTGCGCCGGATGCAAAGTGCTCCTCGTATGCGGACTCTGGCCGCCGCTCGATTCGCTCTGCACGGATCTCACCCAGGTCATAGCGACCTTCAGCGTCTCGACCGGCGATGGCGAGCATGATCTTGGTCCCCGGCTGCTCCGGCCTGATCATCTCCACCTTCAGCCGATATGCGCCCGGGGGTGTCGCTGCCGGAACCAGGAGCATGTCGTGAACTGGCACGGTCTCGCCGGGCCACCACAGAGTGGTCGGCGTGCGGGGGAACGTCACCGTCTCCGCCACCGCGCGCCCATCGCGGTCCACGAGTGACCAGCGCAGGGCGTAGCTGTCATAGCATGGGGCGACACCCGCATTCCGCCACGTCTGCTCCAGCACCAGTCTGCCCAGCTTCGACCCGTCCAGGCGAAGGTGGTCGCTCACGCTGAGCTTCTCGAGCAGGAAGCGAAAGCCGATCCTCCTGGAGGCGTCAACGATGGCTTCCTTCACCTCTGGAGCCGGATTCGCGAGTTGCTCGTAACTGACAAGGTTCAGGTGCAAGTAGCTGATCGGGTCGGAGAGGCCCTTCTCGAACGTTTCGCGCACTCCCCAGCCCTTCTCCTTCATGTCATCATATGAGCTATGGAACTCGTAGTTGCACACAACGCCGCGGCGCGAATATGGTCGGTAGAAACGCGTCCCCACATCCGCCGATGGCCCGGAGGGCGTCAGCCCGTCTTGACGGAAGTGGAGGCCTTTGATCGCTGCGTAATCGTTGATGCAGTCGTAATCCCCGACGTTGAGGAACACCCGAGTATGAGGGAACGCGCGGGCGAAGGCATCTATGATGCGCCGATACGCGGCGATGTACTTGTCCTCGGTAAACCCGGTCTGCCGCAGTTCGTCCGCCGTCCACCGCGACAGATGCATTTCGCCCCATTCGCCGATGCTGCCGATGTCAACGAACTCCAGCCCTGGGCGGCCATCGAGGTACCTACCGAGATCCGCGATGAACTGCTCCTGAATCTTCAGGTACCTCTCATCCCAGAAGACCGGGTCGACTTGCTCATCCGTGTAGAGCCCTCTGTGCACGACGAACGGCACGCCGCTGTCGAAGACCCACTTCGGGGTGACGTACTTCAGTCGAGAGTGCATGTTGGAGGACATGAACCGGAACGCGACCCGCTTTCCCCATTGTTTCACCCACAGATCGAAGATTGGTTGGAAGTACTCATCGAACTTGTACTGTCCATTGGCGTCCGGCTCGAGCGGAGCCCAGTCGTCGCGGAAATAGCCGATAGCGATGAGCCTCGTGAACCATGCATCTGGCGGCAAATCTGATGAGTCGAGCGTTCCGGAGGCATAGAGGCCCATGCCAGGGTTCGTGAGCGCCGCATCGTCTCCGGCGAGCGTGACATCTCTCATTTGGACCCATCCCGGCCGGACCTCCGCGGCGCGGCCACAGACGGGAACCATCGCGATCAGAGCAGCGGCTGCGACACACAGCCTCAGCACAGAATCCATGAGATAACCTCTTCCCGCATACAAGCCACAGGATCAGTTTCGCTGTGTCGCTACCCATGTCCTAGGGGCGACACCGATGTGGCAATGGCGTGGCAGGTGTGAGGCCGATCGGTTCACCTTTACAGGCCAGACCTCCTGTCCCCCCGGAAGACGTCGTCCCTGGGATAGCCTATCGGAGAGCGAGGGGCTAGCAGTGCTGGATCAGGGGGAAGTGGACGGCGTTGGCGCGGCCGCGGCTCGTTGCACGGCAGAACGCGATTGATGAGGAGGGCTCCGCTCATCCCAAGGCTGGCTTGCGCCGCGATCATGTCTTGTGCCGCCATCGCCGCACAGCCCTCCGCGCCCTCTGCATCGCGCCGATGGATTATTGGTGACGTTCGACCAATGATGCCTCATTGGGCGAACGTCCGTAGATAGCACGGCCTCAACGGGAATCGCGGCGAGCGCGGCCCTATGGTCTTTGCGGAGTTCGTCTGTTCGCCCAGCAGGGCCAGCTGTGGAAACCGCGGTGCCATCGGACTTGGGTGAATGGGCCGATATGCGCCGTTCTCTGCCCACGACCACTGCGATGTGACAAGGGAGCCCGCCTCGGCGGGCTCCCTTGATGTGAACGAAGCTGAGGGTGCAGCCAGCTACGGATAGTGCGCACTGCCGATGGTGGCCGATTGCAGCACGTACGAATCGTTGTTCGTGTTCTGGAAGGCGGTTTCGTCCTGCATCACCTCGCCCACGCCCGGCGCCAGCCACTCGTAAAGGTGCTCTCCCCCGCCGGGCCCGTTCTCACTGACCTCGAGCTTCATGCAGTTGGCGAAAGTGCCCGCCGGAACGGTGACGTCGTCCACTTCGGGGAAGTTGAGGTTCAATGTGCCAGCGCCTAAGACCACGCCGTTCTGGTACAAGAGCGCGTTCCCGGTCACCGTCTGGCCCAGGGTGAGGCCGTTCGGGAACGGGATCGGTGGCACGATGGTGGCTTGACTCTGACCTGAGTCGACGAAGCCTCCCATATAGGCCCCAGTAGTCGTGGTCAACCAATCTTCCGTATGCCCAAAGCTGTCCGTCCTGCTGCTGTAGACCTGACCCAGGAGGGTGACGGTGCCCGATATGGTCGCAGTCAGCGACCCCCAAGGGGCCAGGTAGTTCCAGGTGTCGCCCTGATCGAGTGGGAAACGATCGGTGACGTTGAACGGCGCTGCCGCACTCGCGCTGGGCACGGCGTAGCCGACCAGGTTTGAGAAATCTGACCCGCCGAACGGCCGGCTGTCCTGCTCGACGAAGCCGATGCCCTTCGCGGCCCAACAATAGGCGCGCGACGACCCCTGCGGGGTAGTCAGGGTGATGTCCAGCTTCATGCAATCGGCGAAAGAGCCCACAGGCACCGTGGCAGTTTCCGGGCCGACGAACTGGTAGCTCAAGCTCGCCTGCCCGGCCGGCACTCCGTTCACGGC
>JBEKKD010000461.1:0-3906 GCA_050010895.1 Armatimonadota bacterium | reverse complement strand
GACACCTCCACCTGCACCTCCAACTCGTCCATCTGGCGGGGCTTGCGATCGACCACCAGCAGGTAGTTGGGCGTCGTCCCCTCGATCCCCATCAGCACTTCCTCGATCTGCGAGGGGAAGACATTCACGCCCCGGATGATGAGCATGTCGTCGCTGCGCCCCGTCACCCGCTCCATGCGCCGGAGCGACCGGCCGCACGGGCAGGTCTCGTCGATCAGGCGAGTGAGATCGCGGGTACGGTAGCGCAGGAGAGGCAGGGCCTCCTTCGTGAGAGCGGTGAACACCAGCTCGCCGCGTTCCCCGGGTTTCACCTGCTTGCCGGTCGCCGGGTCGATCACCTCCGGGTAGAAGTGATCCTCGTTTACATGCAGACCGGCCTTCTGCAGACATTCGAACGCCACCCCGGGCCCGGTGACTTCTGAGAGACCGTAGATATCGAGCGCGTCGATTCTCAGCGCCGCCTCTATCTCCTGTCGCATCGTCTGCGACCACGGCTCAGCCCCAAAGAAGCCGACCCGCAGCGGCGCCGCGGCCCAGTCGACGCCCATTTCCTTGCCGGCTTCGGCGATGACCAGCGCGTAGGAGGGCGTGCAGCACAGGACGGTTACGCCGAAATCCTGAACGATCTGCACCTGCCGCTGGGTCTGACCTCCGGAGGTCGGGATCACCGACGCGCCGATGAGTTCGGCCCCATAGTGTGCGCCGAGTCCGCCGGTGAAGAGACCGTAGCCGTAGCTGTTCTGGACGATATCGCCTCTGTGCGTGCCGCCGGCGGCCAGGGTGCGCGCCATCACCTCGGACCAGGTGGCGATGTCGTTCCGCGTATAGCCGACGACGGTGGATTTCCCTGTCGTGCCCGACGAGGCGTGGATCCGAACGACTTCCTCCATCGGCACCGCGAACAGCCCGAACGGGTAGGTCTCGCGCAGGTCGTCCTTCGTCGTGAAGGGCAGGCGCTCGATGTCGCTCATACCGCGTATGTCGCCAGGCCCGACGCCTGCAGCATCCAGCTTGGCCCGGTAATAGGGGACGCGGTCGTAGGCCCGCCGCACGGCCTCGCGCAGCCGGTCCGACTGCAGCGCGCGGAGCGCGCCGACTTCCATGAACTCGACCTCGCGGTTCCAGCAAGGCGTCGTCGCAGGCACGAGATCTCTCCCATTCGCGTTACCCCTTGGGGGGCACACGGGGGTGAGGTGTAGGGCAGACCAGCCCCCGCCCGGCGCTGGCCTGCCAGAAACCGCGAAAGATTTCGCTGACTCGGCGGCAGCACCTCTTGGGGCACGGGACTTCGCCCCCAATGTGTGGCTGTCGGCCGCAGGCGGCGGCAGGAGGCGCTCGGCAGGCCGACGTATATGCGCTCGATATGAACGCACCGAACGTCCTACAAGTCTCGGTGTCTCAGCAGCACTGGGCAAAGCCCATGGAGCGGTTGCTCCGGCAGACGCTCGAGCATATCGCCATCGCGGCCGAGGAGGGAAGCGACGTCATCCTCTTTCCGGAAGCGAATCTCACCGGGTATGACTTCCCGTATCTCGTCCAACTCGATCGGGCGCGTGTGGTGGATGCACTGGCGGCCGTACAGGAGGCGGCTCGCGCTCGCAATATCTGGGTGATCTGCGGGACCATCCAGCGCCGCAAAGACCATGAGAAGCTGCTCAATCTCGCGCACGTCGTCAGTGCGGATGGGCGGATCGTACACGAATACGCCAAGATCCAGTTGGCCGGAAAGGATGAGCAGAAGTACTGCCGTCCCGGCAACAAGCTTTCGCTGTTCGAGATCAAGGGATTCCTGGCGACGATCGTGATCTGCCGAGACGGCCGTCATCCCGAGCTCTACCGGCTCCCCGCGATGGCGGGCGCGCGCATATTGTTCCAGCCATCGTGTTCGACCGAGTCGATCGAAGCCGTGTACTGGAAACGCGCGGCCGGGCGCGCGACTCAGCCCGCTGGGCCCAATTCCTTCATCTACCATTGCTGCGCCAACACGGTGGGGCAAGACTACGCGGGCAGGCAGAGCTCGACTGGCGGCTCGTATATCAAGCACCCGACGGGCCTCTCGCTCGCCGAAGCCGATGCCTACAGCGAAACCGTGATCACGGCGCGGCTGGACATGGGGGCTGCGGACGCGCGCTATGCGCTGGCGAGCGCGCAGCAGCCGGAGTTTCTGCGAGCGCATTACGAGCGAATCGTGCGGGAGATCACGGCCCGCAAGGATGAGACGCCGGAATAGGCATGGTGCGCTGATCGAGGGAACGCGCGCCTGATGCGATAGCTCGCGAGGTGGAATCTGTGCGCAGCATCTGGGACCACATTCAGCAGCACGTGTC
Organism: Armatimonadota bacterium; assembly: GCA_050010895.1. GTDB lineage: Bacteria > Armatimonadota > Hebobacteria > Hebobacterales > Hebobacteraceae > JBEKKD01. Next base: position 1,579 of record JBEKKD010000461.1, on the reverse strand, counting down.
GCTGGACGACCTGACCGTCCGCGCGGGCGGCATCCTGCTGACCATCATCCTGGCCTGGCTTACCTACTGGCTGATCCGGCGGGCCGCGCTCGGGGGTCTGCGCGCCGCCGGCAACCGAGTGCAGGACTCAGCTCATCGCCAGCGGATGACCACACTCGTCCTTCTGGCGCTCAGCATTACCAAGTACGTCATCATCTTCGTCGCAGCGGTGATGATCATCCAGAAACAACTGAACCTCAATCCCTACCCGGTGCTGTTGAGCGCGGGCGTGGTGGGACTCGCGGTCGGCTTCGGCGCGCAGAACCTCGTCCGCGATATGGTGTCGGGCTTCTTCATCATCATGGAAGGCCAGTACGCCGTGGGAGATCTGGTCGAGATCAACGGCGCCTTCGGGCGCGTCGAGGAAGTCGGTCTGCGCGTCACCCGCATCCGCGACCCAAACGGCGAGATTCGCTTCTTCCCGAATGGCAGCATCACCAGCGCCAACAACTACGTCTTGCAATACATCCCGTACGTGATGACAACGCCCTGTGCGCGCGAAGCGGCGGGCGATCTCCCGGTCCTCATTCGAAGCATTCTCGAGGACTTCGACCGGGAATTCGCGGTGTTTGCGGATCCGCCGCAGATCGGGCCGATCGAAGATCTGGCGACCTATGCGCGCCTTGTCCGCGCCGAGGTCCACGTCATTCCGGGCCGGCACGTGATCGTCGAGCAGAAGCTGCCGGGTCGAGTTGCAGGCGCTCTCGAGCGCGCCGGCCGGCCGCTGCCGCAGGGCGCCGATGTGGGGCTGGCGCTCCGGCCGTTGGCGCCGCCACCCCATTAGTTGCCAGGTGCATGTACCACCTGCCCGAGCTTCCCGAGACGCGCCTGTAGCACCTCCACGCCGATGCCGTCGGGAGCTACTGCGGACCCCTGGTCAAGGGCCGCGGCGACCCCACAGACCAGCCCGAGATTCATCATCACCGGCTCCATGCGAAGTGTCCTATAGCCGGCGTGGGTAGCGCTCACACAGACGGGCGCGAGATCGCAGCGCGCGGCCATCAGCTACGGCCAGCGCTCGCGGTACGCGAACTCCTCCAGCGGGATCCTACCGTGGGGTTCGGTGAACGGATCCCCTTCCGGGTAGCCGAGAGGGGTCAGTGCGACCACGTCAACGTCGTCCGGCAGCCCGAAGTACTCCTTGAGAGCGGTGTTCGCGAACGACCCGATCCAGCAAGTGCCGAGCCCCTCAGCTCGCGCTGCGAGCGTGAGATGATCGACGGCAATCGTCGCGTCCACGATCGCCGAATAGCGGCCCATCCACTCGCCGCGACTGTACTTGATGTCCCGCGCGCACGCGACAATCACCACCGGGGCAGTGGCGACGAACTTCTGGCCGTGGCACAGGGGGACGAGGTCCTGCCTGATCTTCTCGTCGGCCACCACGATCAGCCGCGTCGGCTGCCGATTGCTCCCGGAGGGAGCGATCCGGGCTGCGTCGAGCACCCGGTCCAGCACGTCGGGCGGGATCGGATCCGATCGAAAGGCGCGAACGCTCCGCCGCGTGCGCATGGCCTCGTAGACTTCCATTGCCGCCTCC
>JBEKKD010000460.1:0-3908 GCA_050010895.1 Armatimonadota bacterium | reverse complement strand
GCTGGCTGTTGCGTCGGCTCAGGGGAGCGACAAGCAGCAGCTCGATGCGTTCTGGGCTCGGGCGCAGGAGGAGATCTACCGGAGTCCGGAGGAGCTTGCGGCTCAGCAGGCGCGGGAGGTGCGAAAGGGCATCATCTACAACAAGCTGATCCGCGGCAATCCCCACACCAAGACGGTCGCGTTGACCTTCGACGATGGGCCCCATCCACAGTATACGCCTCAGCTCCTTTCTATCCTGAAGCGGGAGGGGGTGAAGGCCACCTTCTTCGTGGTCGGAGAGATGGCAGAGCAGTACCGCGATCTGGTGCGGGCTGAGCACGAGGGAGGACATCTGGTGGGGAACCACACCTTCCACCATGTCAACCTGACGAAGATTCCAAGCGACCAGGTACGTGTGGAGTGGCAGGCCTGCCAGGACGTTGTGAAGTCGATCACCGGGGAAGCCCCGCGCTTCTGCCGTCCGCCGGGAGGTGACTACGACGTCGTGGTGATGCGGGCTGCCGAGGCGCAGGGGCTGACTACGGTTCTGTGGACCGATGATCCCGGCGACTACGCCAGTCCTGGGGACGCGAAGATCGAGACGCGCGTGCTCGATCATATCGGCAACGGAGGGATCATCCTGATCCACGACGGCGTCCAGCAGACCGTTGATGTGCTGCCGCAGATCGTCGAGCACCTGAAGCGCAGGGGCTTTCGCTTCGTCACCGTGGCTGAGATGGAGGTCCAGACAGGGAGGAAGTGAACCCAAGACCGGAGCGCAGGCATGGGATCGCCGTGGTCCATGAATAAGTGTTCGGGCGGCAGATCGGTATAGGCGTCTTTTGTGCCCCAGGAGGCCGCTAGCGCCGCGGCGCTGCTCAACCACCCGGGAACGGTTGTGGCCCTATCGCGCGCACGGCCCGGGCCCAGGGGATACCTGGCCGGAGGGCGGGCCAGCCCATGCCATGTCGCCGATAGAACCAGCCCCTTCGCCCACTGCACCACCATCAGATAGGTGACCGTCAGCCCCATCATGGTTGCCAGCAGAGGTGCCGGGAGTGGGGTGACTTGCAACGGGCCCAGGGGAGAGTATGGCCAATAAATGGCGATCAGGGCGATGGTCACGACGCTGATCAGCATCGCTTTGCGCGGCCGGCTGCGGAACGGCTTCCCCGCGGTACGGATGACGAAGACCACCAGCGTCTGGGTGGCCAGCGACTCCACAAACCAGCCCGTGTGGAAGAGCTGCTCGCTGGCGTGGCACCGGCAACGGAAGCTGGAGGATCAGGACCAGAAACGCCAGGAGCAAGATGCATTGAGTCATCAAAGGACCAGCAAATGCCTGAAAGAAGACGTTCGCCCGATGTTACTTCATTGGGCGAACGTCCGTAGGTGGGTCAGTTTTCAGTGCCGATCGACATTTGCGCCAATCCTTGCAGAGCTGTTCCGACAAACGTTACGTTCGCAGGCGATCTCGGAGACGTGGACATCATGGGCGTTGTGGGTACTGTGGCGCGCCGCTGGGTCTTCTGGCTGCTAGTCATTGCCTTCGTGTGGTTCCTGGTCAGCCGGTTTACCGAAGTCGAGAAGCTGACTAAGACACTCGCACAAGGGCAATGGCAATGGATGGGGATTGCGGCTCTCCTGCAGGCGGTTCACTTCCTGCTGTATGCGGGGCTTTATGAATCAGCCTTTGCCACTGTCGGGGTTCGAGTTCGTTTTCGCGACGTTCTGTCGCTGGTCTTCGGTGCACTGTTCGTCAACGTGGTCGTGCCCACCGGAGGGATGGGACTGGCTGGGCCAGCGCTGTTTATCGATGATGCTGCGAGGCGCGGACAGTCGCCAGGTCGGACCGCCATCGGCACTCTCGTCCAGTTGGTTGCTGACTATGCCGCGTTCGCCTTTGTCTTGGTCATCGGTCTCGCTTATCTATTCCATCAGCGCGACCTGAGGGTATATGAAATCGCCGGCTCCATCATCCTGATGGCCCTCATCGTTGTCTTGTCCGGCAGCCTCCTTCTCGGCCTATGGCATCCGCTGGCGCTGGGCCGAATCATGCTTTGGCTTGAACGGACCGTCAGTTGGCTCGCCGCCAAGGCCCGCCGTCGCTCTCCCCTCTCCCCCGGGTGGGCACAGAAACGCACAGATGAGTTCAGCGCCGCCACAGAGGCTGTCGCCAGACACCGCTATGAGCCGCTGCGCACCGTCGGAATAGCGCTCGCCGCCTATGTGGCCGATCTCGCCTGTCTGTACGCTCTGTTCCTCGCGTTCCACCAGCCGGTGAAACTCGGCCCGCTGGTAGCCGGTTTCGCCATGGGCATGGTCTTCTGGATCGTCTCCATTACGCCGGAGGGCATCGGCGTCGTGGAAGGTGTCATGACCTTGGTATACACCTCCCTTGGCGTTCCGGCCGAAGCAGCCGCTTTGGTGTCGCTCTCGTTCCGGGGCCTCACATTCTATATTCCGGTGGTGATCGGTTTCTTCTTGCTGCGCAGGATGAAATCCTTCCGCAGACAGGAGTGATCCAGACCCCGGCGGTGTCCTCCCTCTACCATTGTCTCCCTGTCATCCAAATCCACCCATGCTGCGGTCTCGTCCGATGCTGTTGAGAGTATCCGATCCTGGGCCTGTTTCCTCCACACTCTTGCGAATCAGAAACCAAGTCTCGCCCAGAGAAGGTTTGATCCCGGTCAGTCACCACTCGCGCAGTAGCGGAACCGCGCAACTCGTCCGATGCTGTCAATTGGCATCGCAAACTGACCCACCATCGGCGGCCAATACTGACCCACCCCGGGTTAGTGAAATCAGCTCATCCTGGGCCCTGGATCACCCGTCCTGGTCCTCCACCTGTCGTATCCAATGGGTCAAGTCTTCACACCAATTCCGCCTCTACTGACTCTCGCCCAAAGAAGTAAGGGCGAGAGTCATCAGAAGACTAGCGAATGCCTGAAAGAAGACGTTCGCCCGATGTTACTCTGTTGGGCGAACGTCCGTAGATGGGTCACACCGGCACGCCGGCTAACATACATCCGCCGCAGCTTCCGCGGTGGCCGCTTCTCAGACCCTCGGTCCGTCCCGCAGCCGCTCCCGCAGCAACGTCGAACGGCGTAACACTGGCCGCTTTTCCGTCCCAGCGCGGCGGAGGTGGTCGAGTCGCTGGCGGCAAAGATACTCCTTCGGATGTGCCTCCGGTGCCGGAGGCCGCGCAAGTCAGCTGCAGGGGAGACGGAGATGGCGGATGAGAAACGGGACGGACTGACCCGGCGGGAGTTGCTGAAGCGCGCCGCTGTCGGTGCGGCGGGGCTCGCCGTGGGCGCCTCGCTGGCCGGCCGTGAGGCGCTGGCTGCGAGTGCGGAAGCACGGACGACCGCCGCGAGGGGCCGCGCGACGGTCGTCCTGGTGCGGGATAGGGCGGCGCTGAATGGGGCCGGCGAAGTGAATGGGGCGGTCGTCGCGGACATGCTCGACCGCGCCGTGCTCGCGCTCACGCGAGAGTCTGACCGCGCGGCTGCTTGGCGACGATTTGCCGGCCCGGAGGACCGCGTGGGGGTCAAGGCTACCCTCATGATGACGCCCAGCCATCCCGAGGTGCTGGGGGCGATCTGCCGCGGCCTCACGGCAACCGGCGTCTCCGATGCGCACATCACCACCTGGGATCGCACTCGGGCGGGCGTCGGCGCGGCCGAGGTCGCCTCCCTCCCCCGCCAGGTCGGGTTTGGGAAGGAGGACGTGAGCGAAGCAGTCTGGAACTCGACGGTCCTCGTGAACGTCCCCGGCATGAAGGCGCACTGGCTGGCCGGCACAGCCGGCGCGCTCAAGAACTGGGCCGGCGCGGTCACCCACATCAACACCGCGGACCATGATGTCACCTACGCGTTCCATGCCGATAGCTGCCGGAACGTCGGGATGCTGAACGCGATACCAGCTAT
>JBEKKD010000459.1:0-3916 GCA_050010895.1 Armatimonadota bacterium | reverse complement strand
ATGCGTAGTCCACCACGTCGGCGGTGATCCCGCGTGTCCCTGTCAACCGCCCGTGGAGCTGGCCTGAGGGCATTGGGGAGTTGTCTGCCCCTCCTTGCTCCTGTATCATCTGAAGCCAGAGCGCGGCGCCTGCAGGCGCCGCGTTCGCGTTGAGGAGTGGAACCGGCATGGAGGTGTTCCCTGCAGATGCGGTGCTTCCAGTCATTGCTGGGAGTAGCGCCGTAGACGGGCCAGGCGGTGGCGCCGGTGATGAACGGCATCAGGCCTTTGTAGGGGAACTGCACGACGAGGATCACCATCCCGTAGACAACCAGCAACTCGACCCGCGTCAGTTCCCACTTCGGACGGACCCGAATGAGCAGGGAGTTGAGGGCCACGAGCGCGAAGAGGGCGACCACTGCAGTGACGGGCAGGGCACTGCCGCCGGGGTCCCAGGTCTCACTCACCGCGCCCAGATAGGGACAGAGGAAGGAAAGGAGGGCCACGGTGACCCCACCGATGAGGAGGGCGCGCATCGGTATGGGGTGCACGTGGCGTTCACGTTCAGCCGGGGCACCGACCAGGGCGTTGCTGTGGGTAGGAGTGTCCATGCCCTCCCTGCCAGAGGGACGTTCCATCGTGGTCCGGGCGTGGGTATCGTCGGACTCTTCAATCCGATCCAGACCCATGGGCCATCATCCGCCCCTACATCGGATCCTCCCATGGCGCGTAGTTCCAGTTCATGAACAGGTTCATTGCGGCGCGGTCCATCGCGTCGGTCTCGGGCAGCAGCATCAGCGCGTCGAGTTGTGCGCCCGCCCTGGCGCCCAGCGTCAGCCGATGATCACCGGCCTTTAGGTCCACCGTCGGGATGCGGTACCACGACCAGTGCCGATAGTCCTCGCCGAAGAAGGCGAACATCTTGGTGTAGGCCGTGTTTGGGTCCGACCAGTCGTCGGTGAAGCCGATCATCGCTTCTGGCCGGACGTCGCGCGGCTTAGCCTCGTCGAGCGCATATGTCAGTCCTGCACCGTCGCGCCCGTCCCAGCGCGCCCTGATCCAGAGCGCGTAGCGGCCCTCAGCCGACGCGAAGTTGTAGGTGAGCTGCCCGTCGCCCGCGAAGGCTGCTACACGGCCGCCGCTCGCCTCTGGGAGGGCGGTGGCCCCAACCGCGCCTGATGTGGCGTCGGCCTCTTCGGCTTCCCGCACCAGGGGGGCGCTTGCGACCAGCACCTGCGCCGGCGCCCTCCGCTCGCGTCCGCCGTCGCGCACGACGACCTCGAAGCCCCGCACCTCCCCCTCGGCCGCCCCCTCTGGCCGCAGGCCGAAGCTCGCCGCCGCCTGCTTGTCGCCGGTAGCCTTCACCTCCTGCCGGCGCGGGCCGTCGAGCCACCCAGGGGGCAACCCCTCAACCGAGACACTGCCCTCGGGCACGCGCCCTAGCAGCGCCACCTGTAGCGGCGCGGTCTTGCCAGGGGCCGCCACTACGAGGTTGCAGAGAGTCTCGCCGGAGTTCAGATAGTAGCTGATCGTGTTCAGGCCCACGCCCAGGTCGCTGCGCCTCCGCTCTACCCAGGTGCAGGTCGTCTTGATCGGCACCGTGGGCGTGCCGTAGAAGCGCACGCGGTTGACGCCCAGCGAGAGCTTCCCTGGCAGAGCCAGCGGCGAGGCGACGAAGGTGCTGCGGACGCGCAGGCCGGTTACGGCAGCACCCCTCCCCCCGGCAAGCCCAACCTTCAGCCAATAGGCGTAGCGAGAACTGACCTGACTGCGCGGGTTGACCGTAAAGCTGCCGCTCATGTCAGGGCTGCGCCAGACCTCAGTCCAGGTCCTGCCCTGGTCGAACGACAGCGCCAGCGTGACAGCGCCCGGCTCAGCGCTGGCGTATTGCCCGGTGATCGTCACGTCAGAGAAGAGATACGGGCACTGCGCGCGATAGATGAGGCTCGCAGGCTTATCGGAGCGGCTCGCGCGAAGAGTAGTCTCGGCAGCCGCCGCCTGCACGGTCACGTTCTCCAGAGTGGCGGCATCTGAGCCCGCCACCGGCTCGAAGATAATGGCGCCGTTGCCGAAGTACGGCGGGATCTTGGCGAGCGGCAGCGGCGCGCGCTGGCCCGTCAGTTCGATCCAGCGCCCCTCGTTGTGCCAGGTGAGCGCCGCGCGCTAACCTGGCCGCAGGTGGAAGTCCATGTTGTGCGGGCGCACCGCCTCGCCGATCGGCGGCTCGGAGGCTGGCCCGGGGAGCCAGGCGTCGGGGTTGCCGTCCTGCCGGTACTTGAGGTAGGGATCATCCTCAATCGTGCGGCGGGCGATCACCGTCTCGTTGTCTCGGTCGAGCCAGTAGAGTCGCGAGGAGAGGTCGAAGATCCGCCACTGGCCATCGTAGAAGCCCTGCTCGATCTGGTGGTGCGTGGAGGGGGAATCGGCGGATGAGATGCCCACCGTCAGGAAGGTCTTGCGCAGCATGGTGTTCAGCGGCCCGCACTGGTCGAACGGGTAGATGTTCAACGCCTTGATGAGCGTGTAGTCAATCCGGTCGCGGTGCCGCCCATCCGGCAGCGTTTCGCAGTAATCTGCATCGTAGTAGTTCGTCGTGTCCAGCGTGTAGCTAAAGGCCTGGAACGCCCGTTCTTGGTCGGTGCGGCCCTTCTTCCCGAGGGTGGCCTTGAGCGTATCAACGCTGAAGGGCAGCACATTATCGTTGGCCCACCAGTGTGGGATGAGTGAGGTGCTGGCCGCGCCCGGATCGGCGAACTGGTAGGTGACGGAGCGCATGAGCGGCTGATAGTCGCCGCCGACATCAAGGCCAAAGCCTCCATCGTGGCCGCCAACGGTATGCTCGACCGTCCGCGTGCGGTACTCCACGAAGCGCGGGTCGGGGAGCGCCTCGAAGGGCCGAGTCACCTTCATCCGGTTCTCGGCCCGGTTCCGCTCGAACTGCTCGGCCGTGCCATGGGGCTTGACGAGGACCGCAAGGCTGACGACCCGCCCGTCTCGCAGCACCTCCAGCCGCGCCGTCTCCTCCTGCGGGTCCAACTCGCAGCCGAGGTATCCAGCGATGAACTCGTCGTCGGAATCGTGTGTGCCGTTGCGCTCATTGTCGAAGTGGAACAGCGCACGAGTGTGCTCATCGGTGGTGAACTCGTGCCGTGAGGGGACGAAGCTGCCCTGGTAGCGGGGCGTGTCGGAGATGCGGAGCTCGTCTATCGCGGCCTCAGCCGAGCGCTGGTCACCCCATTCGCTATCGCCGCCGATGAAGGCCTGCATCGGGATGCTGCGGCTATCGCCGGCGGTGGCACCGATGCCCTTCGTGCCGTCCTTACCGGTGAGGCTGCTGGGCCAGGGCTGTCCGCCCGGCCCCTCCTGCCCGATGCCCCGCCCGTCCACGAAGAGTTGGAGCTGTGCCCGGGCAAAGTCCCAGGTCGCGGCGAGATGGCTCCACTGCCCTGCTCGCAGCGGCGCGATCCCGCGCACGGTGTGCAGCCCGCCATCGGCATCGGCGATGGTAAACTCGAGGGCGTTACCGCTCTCGCCGTCGAGCTTGCGCAGCTGGGACTGCAGCCGGTGCATGTAGGCGATGCCATAGAAGAGCACGTGCTCCTGGCCATCCGCAGCCTCCCATGAGGGCTTGAGCCAAAGCTCCAGCGTCCCTGCCTGGAGGCCCCAGTGCACCGCCTTCGGGTCGCCGAAGACGCCGCCGTTGAAGAAAGCGTCGCTCTCGCCGTTGAACGCAAGCCGCCGCTTGCCCGTGAACAGGAACGCGCGGTTCACGGGCGCCCCCTCCACGGCCCCCTCTACAAAGCCCGCGTGCGTCAGCCCGGGCCAGGGCCAGCGCTCGGCCGGGCGCATCACCACGCGGTCGAGCCAGACGGTGAGGAATGACTCCGGCCCGGTGAGTGCCTGGCCGGTATCCTCGTCTTCTACCGAACAGTGGAAG
>JBEKKD010000458.1:0-3925 GCA_050010895.1 Armatimonadota bacterium | reverse complement strand
CGAGTTCGCCCACTGGCGCCAGGTCCGCGCCGCCAACTGGCGCCCGCCACAAAAGGACCAATCATGACCATTCGCCCGTTCCTCCTGCCCGCCCTCGCCCTGGCCGCCCTCACCGCCCTGCTGGCGGCCCCTGCGATCGCGGCCGCCCCTCCCGACCAGCTCCATCCCCGCCGCCAGCCCCAGGTCTTCACAGGCCGCCCCGTCCCTGGCCTCTCCGAAGGCATCGTCGAGGCCGCCGCTCCCACCGGCCCTCTGACCCTCTCCGCCGACAAGCGCGAGATCGCCCCGGGCGACACCGTCACTATTACCGCCGTCTTCACCTGGCCCGCCACCTCCGCCGCCGAGTCCGGCGACATCTGGTTTATCTTCACCCCCAATAGCCCCCTCACGATCGTCTCCACCTCCGGCCCCGCCTCCATCGTTCTCAACCCCGGCGAAGGCCACGTCGGCGGAGTCACTGACGCCATCGTCTGCACCAGCAACCAGCCCATCCTCAAGCTCTCGGGCCAGACCCAAACCTATCCCCCGGTCAACGGCCAGGCGCAAGTCCCCATGGGCGACTTCCTCCCCGGAGAATCCGACTTCGCCACGATCGTAGCCAAATGGTGACCGATGCCCTTTGAAGAAACCCAGGAAGCCGTCCGAGCCACCCTCGACCAGGTCAACAACATCCTCACCCGCCTCGAGCCGGTGGTGCAGAAGCTCATCATGTCGGCCCAGGCGGCGGCCGAGCAACTGGATTTTGTCGGATCCAAGGATATCCCAGCCCTCGTCTCCGTGATCTCCGACAAGGTCATCCCCGACGAGCTGCTCACCACCCAGCGTTTCCGCCAGGTGGCCAACGATGCCGATGCCGTTCTCACCAAGGGCGTCGTCCTCACCATCACTCCTGCCCCTGGCAGCATCCTGGAGCGCCTCCTCAGAAGTGAAGCGGGCAAAGCCGGCTCGCTCACCATAACCATCACTCCATCCGTCAGCTGACGGATAGAAAGGTCGCATGATGTCGTTTTGGTCCCGACTCGCCGATGAACTCAAGGGCGTCGTTGTTCCCGTCTTCGAGTCAGAGGTCATGGCCCTGTCCGACGACAAGATCAACGCCGCCATCGCGGCTGTCCCCGTCCTGGGGAAGATCGAAGCCGCCCTGCCCCCAGAGATGAAGGCACAGTTCGCCGAGGCGCTGAAAGCCGGCGCCGTCGCCCTCCTCCAGAAGCTCTAGCATGCCCTGGTACGACCCGCTCTATTGGTGGTGGTGGCTCTGGCGCCAGTGCATCCGCCTGATGCCCTGGCACCCTCATCGCCGCCGCCATCGACATCCCTCGGAGCCACGAATGACCCGCGTCGTGCTCCGGGCAGACGATCCCATCCCGCGGTAGAAAGAGGTGATACAAATGGTCGAAAAAACATGTGATCTCACCCAGAAGATCCGCGTCCACGTCTCCGCTGCTGCCGACGATGACACGCCCGGACCTCTGCCGGGGCCATTCACCGTTCTGGTCAAGGCTGGCGATGGCACCTGGGCCCCCGAGGAAGATCCCGCCTTCAGCACCGAGGCCACCTTCCTCGCCCTTCCCAGCCCTGCCGGCGTGGACACCAGCTTCGTTGTCAAATCAGGCACGCTCACACCTGAGACGTTCGTCCTCCATGTGACCGCGCCGCCTCCGCCCCCGCCGCCTCCGCCGGCCGGGCCGGTGATGACCAAGGTGGTGCTCGTCACCGACGATCCCATTCCCCAGTAGGGGCGGCCCCAGCGATCGTCCACTGGCTCGCCATATGACTTCTCGGGCGGGCGGCCAACAATCGCGAGGCCTACCGCCTCGGCCCGCGGGCCGCCCGCCCCTCACCATGATCGTGGGGCATCCGTCAGATGACGGACTGCCCATGGAAGCTCCAATGAAATCCTACACCCGCGCCTGGTGGATCCGCCAGGTAGAGAACCATATCCTCGCCGTCGTCATCGCCGTGCTCATGGCGATCGTCAAGGGCGTGCACCTCACCTGGCACGACGTCTGGCTCCTCATAGCCGCTGAGGCCCTCATCCAGGCCCGCCAGCTTCAATCCGCCCTGGATCTCAAGGCCCCGTCGCTCATCGATCCCTGGAAAAACCAATGATTCTCCGTGCGGCAGGTCGCAGCGCGGGACCGAGTGCATCCTGTGCTCCCTGCCGCCTCAGCGCGGCTGCGATCGCCGTCCGGCCCGTCGATCGTGATAGTCGCGCCGATGGGGGCCCGCGTCACCCGGGCCCCCAGTTCCTCTCTCAGTCGCCTCTATCAGGGCTGGCGCATCATCGAGCACGTCCGTCCTTCCCGCTGCGGCAACCTCTGGGGCCATCCCGGACGCACCGTCTGCGAGCTCATCATCACCAATTACGCCCCGCCGCCGGCCACGGAGAAACCATAATCTATTCCCAAATACCGCGCGCGCCGCCCCGTCGGTATTCCAGGCAAAGGTCCGAGGAAACCAGGTAAATTCCAGTTTATCCCCGCGCGTATCACCGGAGGATCGAATGCCTCAAAGTAGCGCAAAAGGGCGGCTAAGGTATGTTGACAAGGGTGTTGTCAAGCTAGTATAATCGGGTACACTAAGACGCAAGGATGGGGACAAAATCCCCTAAAGTGAGATCTGGGGCGGCGTCAGTGCTGCCTGTCTCAAAAAGCGAGGAGGCAAAGATGGCCAAGGTTATCGGAATTGACTTGGGGACCACGAACTCCGTGGTGGCTGTGATCGAAGGTGGGGAACCGGTGGTGATCCCCAACGCCGAGGGCAGCCGTTTGACGCCGTCCGTGGTGGGGTTCACGAAGGGTGGAGAGCGGCTTGTGGGCCAGCCCGCAAAGCGGCAGGCCATTATCAACGCAGAGAACACCGTCTACTCCATCAAGCGGTTCATGGGCCGGCTGTACTCCGAGGTCGAGTCGGAGCGCAAGATGGTGCCCTACCGGGTGGTGGAGGGGCGCAATGGCATGGCTGTGGTCCGTATCGGCGAGAAGGAGTACACGCCCGAGGAGATCTCTGCGATGGTGCTCCGGAAGATGAAGGAGGACGCGGAGTCATATCTGGGCGAGAAGGTTATGCAGGCGGTGATCACGGTTCCTGCGTACTTCAACGACTCCCAGAGGACCGCGACCAAGCATGCGGGCGAAATCGCCGGGCTGGATGTGCTGCGGATCATCAACGAGCCCACTGCCGCCTCCCTCGCCTACGGGTTCGGCCGGGATCAGACCAAGGAGCAGACGATTCTCGTCTGGGACCTGGGCGGAGGCACGTTCGATGTGTCCCTGCTGGAGGTCGGTGAGAACGTCTGTGAAGTGAAGGCGACCAACGGCGACACCCACCTCGGCGGCGATGACTGGGACGAGCGCATCGTGAACTACGTCGCCGACCAGTTTCAGCACGATCAGGGCATCGACCTGCGCAAGGACCGCCAGGCGCTCCAGCGACTGCGTGAGGCCGCGGAGAAGGCGAAGGTCGAGCTCTCCACGACCGTGCAGACCAGCATCAACCTACCGTTCGTCACGGCAGACCAGACGGGGCCCAAGCACCTCGATATGAACTTGACGAGGGCAAAGTTCGAAGAGCTGACTCAGGACCTGGTGAACAGGATGGTGAAGCCCTTCGAGCAGGCCATCGCGGATGCGAAGATGACGGTCCAGAGCCTGCATGAGATCGTGCTCGTGGGCGGCGCTACCCGTATGCCGATGGTGCAGGATCTGATCCGGAAGCTTACCGGCGGCAAGGAGCCCCACAAGGGAGTCAACCCGGACGAGGTAGTGGCGATGGGCGCCGCCATCCAGGCCGGTATCATGTCGCGCGAGGTGCACGACGTACTGCTTCTCGATGTCACCCCGCTGTCGCTCGGCGTTGAGACTCTGGGCGGCGTCGGCACCAAGATGATCGAGCGGAACACGACCATCCCGACCCAGAAGACGGA
>JBEKKD010000457.1:0-3930 GCA_050010895.1 Armatimonadota bacterium | reverse complement strand
GATCGCGTGCGGCTTGCCGGCTATCCGGACCTCGCGGCTGCCCTCGCGGAACGTGACCAGCCTGCCGTCGAGCTTTGCTGCGGGTGAGCCGTGCCATTCGTCCCACTTCGGCGCATCATGGATCCCCAGGAACCTGCCGACGATCACCAAGGGAACGGTATAGTCGTGTTTCCCCACGACCTGAGCTGGGAAGGGCCTCGCGATCCCATCCCTGTCTAGCAGAGCGATCTTCATAATGCCTTTCCCCCAGACGCTCGGATCGAGGTCCTGGCAGGAGCGGATGGCATCCGGGTCGTACGCTACCGTCACTCCGGTGGCGCCGGGCATGAATGGTACCTTCATCGGCTTGCCTGCGGCCGCAGCATCAACCCTCCTGCTGATCGCTCTGCAGATCGCCAGCGCATCGTCGTAGGCCGACGGTCCGAGGCAGGTCTGTACCTCCACATACACATTCGCGCGGGAGTAACGCACCGTGCCTGATCTCCCCGCGGTCATCCCGGGGTACGTGAACGCACGGTCGCTGAACGCGGCGAACGGCCTCTGCCCCGACACCTCAGTCGGACCCACTGAGAAGGAGTTCGCGTACTTCTTCAGGGCGTCGTACGCGGTCTCACGGCTCAAGGAAACCCAGACGCTGATGCCAGCACTAAAGTCGCTGTCCAGCTTCCAGGGCGGCTGCTTCCCCTTCGTCCGCGGCTTCTGCGACCTCTGACCGACGTAGTGCAGCATGAACGTTGGAGCAGGACCAGCGCGAGCGACTGTCATGTCCGAGAGATAGGCGCGGCGCGGTAGTTCCCCCGGCGACACCAACAGGCTGAGCAGCGCAGACTGCAGCACCGGCCCGCTAATCTCTGCCGCGCCTTGCGCCTCCGGGCCCAGCCGAAGCCCTACCCCAGCTGCAATCAGCAGCACGAGAACCGACGCCACCCGGCCATAGGCACGCACGCGTACCCTCATGATCTTCCTCTCCTACGGACGTTCGCCCAACAAAGTAACATCGGGCGAACGTCTTCTTTCAGGTATTCGCTGGTCTTCTGACGACTTTCGCCCTTACTTCTTTGGGCGAGAGTCATTAGGTCACGCCACGGACAACCAGAACCTCCTGACCCCGGCATCAGGGGTGCGGTTTCACCTGCTACCGCACTGCCTCCTGCCTAACAGGTCGCTTGCCAGCCCCGCGGTCCCTAGCTCTGCACAACGGCGCCTGTCCCCGGGTCAGCTCATAACGGCACCTCCGGCGCGAGTGCCGGCACCGCGGATCACTGCTCTGCTCGCGTCTGCCGCTGCCAGATGCGACAGCTAGGACCCGACCGATACGGGTCGAACTCCTGGCAGGTCAGCGTTTCGGATTCTGGTCACGGTTCACGGAGCAGTCAGGCGATGATCCGTCCACACGGCCAGGTCCCCACCATGAGGTTGACGGATGATGCGACATGACGATGACGTGCTGAAGCGCGTGGTCGACGATTTCAACACCCCCCTGTATCTCTACGACGCGGCCTCCATAGTCGAGCAGTACCGACGTGCCACCGCGGCCTTTCCCGGCGTTCGCGTACTGTACTCTGCTAAGGCCAACCCGAATCTGGGCGTCGCCAAGCTGCTGTGCAGCCTCGGAGCCGGGATCGAGGTGGCTTCTTCCGGGGAGATTCGGCTGTGCGAGAGAGCCGGGTTCCAGGGGTCGGAGGCCATCTTCGTAGGCCCGGGCAAGACGTGCGCTGAAATCGAGTCGGCGATCAGGAAGGGATTCCAGTCCATCGCCGCCGAGTCTATGGGAGAACTGCGCTCGATCCAAAGTGTCGCGGCGTCTCTTGCGACCCGTACGCGGGTGATGCTGCGCCTGAACCTAGCCACTGGAATAGACAGCGCGGTGGAGCAAATGATTGGGGGGCCGAGCCGATTCGGCTTCGATGAGGAGTTGCTGCCGGACCTGATTGACCTAGCAGCATTCCCGAACATCGTGTTTTGCGGCGTGCACTGCTACGGGGGCAGCCAAATACTGGATGCCTCGGCGATCGCGCGTCACATCCAGCTGACCAGTGATGCCTTCGCCCATCTTGCCGGGTACTTTGGCGAGGACTTCCGTGTGCTCGACTACGGCGGCGGGTTCGGCATTCCCTATGCCGGCGACGAACACGCGTTGTCCCTGGAGGTGGTGGCAGCGGCAATGCGCAGATCCCGCTCCTGGCTCGAGGAGAGGACGCGGAGAACGATCGTGCCGTTGATCGAGCTGGGTCGCTACCTGGTCGCCGAGAGCGGGACCTACCTCACGCGCGTTGTGGACGTCAAGAGATCACGGGGTCGGGTGTTCGTCATATGCGACGGCGGCATGCACCAGTTCCTCCGACCGGCCTTTATGCACGTGAGGCATGGGGTGAGCATAGTGGCGAGACAGCCTTGCCATGGCGAGCCGGAGGAGCTGACCATCTGCGGCAGGCTCTGTACGCCCCTGGACGTGCTGGTCTCCTCCGCGCTGCTTCCAGTGCCGGCGGTGGGGGACATCGTGGCAGTGCACAATGCGGGAGCCTACGGGTATACTATGAGTCCGCTGCTTTTCCTTGGTCATGCAGCGCCGCGCGAGATCCTGCTCTGCAAAGAAGATGCCATAGCGCTCGAAAGCCCGATCCTGGATCCCGGCCCTTTGACCGCGGCGGACGCACGTCATCTCGACAACTTCGTTCAGAGAATCGCGAGCAGCGTCAGGCAATGAGCATACGGCCACCCCGGAATCCCAGCGAGATCAGGCCTCATCACCCTCCCCCTCAGCGCTTTCTTGAGATGAGAGATCAGCCCGAGTTTTCGGCGCGGTGAATCCTCACCAGCGACTCGGCTGAGAATATGTAGAACGGAAATGGCTCCCCCACCACCGAGTCTACTCCCAGCCGACACAACACCGGCCCCATGTTCGCTCCCGTTTCCGCGAACAGCACCACCTTCGTGCCGCTCCTGCGTGCGACCTCGATGATGCGAGGAAGCCCTCCGGTGAAGATCGTCATGCCTGTCGCGACCACCGCGTCGCACTCCTGGGTCAAGCGCTCGTTCTCGGATCCGTCCATGACCTGCACACCGTTGATGTGATTGCCGACGATTGAGGGCTCGAGGTCGGTAGCGAACACGCGCGCGCCCCGGCTCTGAAGCTCGCCTATGATGGCGCCGACCGCGCCAACGTTCAGTACGGTAGGCGCGTGATTGCGGTCGCGTGTCTGGTGGAACACTTCGTCGACGACGATGCGGGCCCTTGCCATGCTTTTCTGTGAAGAAGACCCCGCCAGTCGGAAGGTTGCGCTCGGGTCTCTGGGTAGACTGCCGCAGAGGGCGTCCAGGATGGCGATATCGAGGCTCCGGTACCCGGACCATGCCGACCTGGCATCCTGGCCCAGCAGGCGCTCGTCCAGCGGCACTGCCTCGTCCGTGTAACAGCATCCCTCGGACGCAGTCTGCACCAATAGGTAGGTGTACCTAAACAGGCGTTCAGCCGGAAATGGCTGGAACAGCAATTCGGTTCGCCACAGCCCGCGCACACGGCACTCATCGGAAGGCAAGTCTCGGGTTTCCTTCAGAACTGCGTCCCGCAACTGCCCAAGGAAAGTCTCGCCCGGCACTGTCTTATCCGATCCCTGCTGACTCAGCGCTATGCTCGCCCGGCGCGCACTCCCGGCGAGGCCGCCGTTAAGCCGCCGCAGGCGTTACGTCCATCACAAAATATTCTGCGCCCCTCGCATGGGTCCTCTGCGCCCAGGGTCTCACGATGCCGGGGGATTATTGCCTGTGTCCAGCGCCGGGGAGTGAACGTCGCGGGGCCCGAGCGACTCCTCGCCGGGACGAGCGGGTCGAGAACGGCCCGTAGGAGCCCACACGCCAGGCCTTCCTGTCTACCATCGCGCCACGCGCGCTTGGCCTACTCATCGAAAGCATGCAAGGGCTACGGCGGTT
>JBEKKD010000456.1:0-3931 GCA_050010895.1 Armatimonadota bacterium | reverse complement strand
CCTCCAGCGTCAAGGTCACGATGTACTTCTTCTTCATGGCAGGCCTCCTGGCGTCAGAGGTGTTTACCTCTTCGCCAGGCAAATCTGAAATATTCATCACTTTACGAGGGACTGAGCACTAGGCGTGGTCTTGCTTATCGACAGCGCGCAGTCGCCTGCCAAGCGAGAGCAGCAGACATGCGGCTCTCAGGCACTGTCTGTCCTTCTTACGCGGCGATGGAACCGCCCAGATCGGCGTTCTCGACCATTGGGTGCTGCAGAGGCGGCAGCGCCAGCCCTGCTAGGCCCGACACAGATCCTACATATGGATAGCTGCACTGGCAGCGCGGGCATACGCCGCCGGGGGCTATCCGCGGCGGCCCATGCCTCGCCTGGTTGGAGCCTGCAGGGCCGTTCTCATCGCCACATGACAACCGCATCCGGCCTCACTTGAACTGCGGCAGCAGGTCCTTCGAGGCTGCAAGCAATTCGTTCAGCATCTGCGCTGACTGCTCCGGCAGGATCGCCATCTCGTCCATGAGCAGGGCCTGGAGCGCCAGCCCACAGTCGCCCTTCACCCCGGCCTCGACGACGAGTTCCTGCCACGCGATGCGCTTCTGCAAGAGGCCCATCAGCGAGAGCGGCGCCTCGCCCGCGTAGATGCCGCGCGCTCCCTGACTGTCCGTAACGCCCTCCACCTCCAACACCGCGTGGTCCGGCAGATTCGGCACCACCCCCTGGTTCGGGAGGTTGAGGATGCGCACTTGCCGCTTCCCGGTGGCTATGGCTTCGATGAGACTGGCGATGCCTTCGCCGCGGATGAAGCTCATCTCCGGCTCCGGAAGCCCGCGCTGGCTTAGCCTCTTCGCGAACTCCTTCAGCCCTTCCGCGCGCAGCTTCGCCTGTTCCGCCTTCGAGAGCCCCGGGGCCTCTATGCTCAGGTCCTGGTAGCGCGGACCGACTCTCTCTCCGTAGCCGTAAGGCAGGTTGGTAGGGTCCTGTGTCTGCGCCAGAAAGGGGTAGAATTCCAGCGCGTGCCCGTCCTCCTGATACACCAGCCGGTGCCCGTAGATCTCCGACAATCTCGCCGACATCTGTTCGCCATGCGGGTGGCGAAGCGCCCTCGCCTTTGCCATCGCCTGAGGGTAGACATCCCTGCCATGCAGTCGGATGCGGGTGAACCAGTAGTAGTGGTTGGTCCCGATCCACACGACCTCCAGTTCCTCCGGCTGCACTCCCAGCAGGCTTGCCAGCTGCATGATCCCACCCTGCACCCCATGGCAGATGCCGATCACCTTTCGGATACCGCTGTACTTGAGCATCGCCCGACAGAGCACGGCCATCGGGTTGGAGTGGTTCAGCACCACCACCTCGGGGCAGCGTCTCTCCATCTCCGTGCAGATGGATAGGTAGACGGGTATGCTGCGCAGCCCCATCATCATCCCCGCCGGCCCGCCGGTGTCGCCGACGATCTGGTAGATGCCGTACTTCGCGGGGATCATGACGTCCGCGCTGTGGGCAGCGGTAGCGTAGACGCCGCCAAGCGAGGGGCCGCTGCCGCCGATGGACGAAACCGCGAAGTCGGCCCCATCCACTGCCTCCACCAGGCTCTGGCAGGCGCGCATCTTCACCCGCGTACCCGCCTCCCTGGCGAAGCGCTTGCCGAGCTTGGCCATCAGTTGCGCCTTCTCGAAGTCGATGTCGTAGAGCGTAACTTCGCTTCCCGACAAGCCCTCCATGACGGCGATATCGCCGAGCGCCCGCGAGAAGTAGTGGCTTCCCGCGCCGAGACAGACGATTTTCTTGCTGGGCACCGCATTGCTCCCTTTCGCGAGTAGTTGCTGGTGAGTTTCGGGGCAAGGCCCCCAGGTCATTCCCTCACTCTCGAGCTGGACCCGTCTTCGGGGTTCAGGCCCGTCCCTGCACTGAGATCCTGCCCGCCCACTCGCCGGGGTGGCATTTCCGCGACGGTCACGCGTTGTCGAAGAGCGGCTTGTACTGCCCTGCTGAAGCGAGCAGCTCCTCCTGCTCTTCTGCCGACACCGGGGTGAAGCTCTCGGCCGCGGCGATGAGCATCTTCAGAAGCTTGGCGTCGCCCGCCGCCGCGGCTGTGGTGACGGGTCGGGAGAGAGTGAACTGAAGTGCCTTCGCAATGTGCTCATGGTCATCAAACGGCCGGTACCAGGTGCCGTAGTCATGCTTCTCCTGCGGCCACTGGCCGGCAGAGATCGCTTTGATGGCTATCGCGCCGAGCTGGTGCTGTGCCGCATACTCGAGCAGTGGCCCAGCGGCATGTGTGTGCTGCCACTCGATGAAGTTGACCGGGCACATCACTGTGTCCAATGGCATTCGACGCAGCGCTTCCAGTTGTGTCGCAGGACGGTGACCAGTGATGCCTACGAACTTGACCAGTCCTTTCTGCTTCGCCGCCTGGAACAGCTCCCAGGCGCCCCCGGGGCCGGTTACAGTGTTCAGATCCTCGAGGTTGTCCAGCCCATGGAACTGATAGAGATCGAAGTGGTCTGTCCGCAGCCGCTTCAATGACTCGTGCAGCTCCGCGTCGGCCTCCTTGTGGGTGCGCTTCTCCGTCTTGCAGGCAAGGAACACCTTGTCCCGGTGGTGCTTGAGCGCTGGTCCCAGGCGCAGCTCCGCCTCCCCGTACGAAGGCGCCACGTCGAAGTGGTTCACGCCGTGGTCCAGCGCGTAACCAACGGCCCAGTCGGCCCTATCCTGCGTCAGCTGGGAAAGCATATAGCCGCCGAAGCAGAGCAGGGAGCTCTTATGCCCGGTCTTCCCTAGGGGCCGGTACTGCATCGTCCTCTTTCCTGCGGGCGCGCTCATCCCCGGAAGTCTCGCCACGGCCGCCGCCACACCGAATGCGGCAGCTGTCTTTCCCGCCCGGCGCAGAAACTCGCGCCGGCTCGTCTCTTTTTCGTGTCGCTCCTGATCCCTCATTCCCAACCTCCTTCTCACAGACAGCTCTGCGCACTGATGCCCCAGAGCCGAACAGCGGGAGACGCAGCTTGCCGATATAGGCCAAGTGGTCCCGCGCTGAGGGGGAAACACGAGGCCGCGTACATAGGACAGGTACCAGTGTCGCTCGGAAGTACCTCTCAGGGCGATGCGTTCCTTCCTGGCGCACCCCGTTCTTGTACGGACTCGCAGGCGGAGCTAGCGCGCCCTCGACTCCAGCTACCCCCTCGGCCTTGGGTCAGTGGCCGGGGTTCCTTCGCGTCTGTGGCGCTGAGCAGATAGCCGAGGGTCGCTGGTGGTCGACTGGTCTCGCGCCGATCCCGTCCTGGCATTGTCAGATGGCGACGACAGCCAGGACACATGAGAACACCCACTGTCCAGCCGCGTGATACCATGTTCGTGGATCTTGTGGACGGAGCCAGATGGAGCATACACGACCGACCGGAACAGCAGCATTTCAATGGCGGTAGGCGACAGAGTCCGCGTGATGGTGTCGTTCCCACAGGGACCCGCCGGGGCGATCAACACGGTCATAGAGGTAGGGCGGCCGCTCGTAACGGCCGGGAGGCATTGGCGGCCGTACGGCTGCAGGCGCGGTTCGCAATAGCGAAGCCGGGGCTCGTGTACCGAATGGAGGTCAGCGATGGGCAAGTGGTGATGCAGACGGAGCAGGCAAAGGGATCATCCCCGCGGAGGAGATACCTGCGGGCGACAAGACTGGCGACCTGAGCGCTGGCGCTACTGATACCCCGCTGGGGCGGGGGGGAACCCACTGGGCCGACCTCTTTGCCCCTCGCCAACTACTCGCTCTGGGCGTGCTTGTCGAGGAACTGCTGGCCCTGCGGCTCTTCCTGTGATCACGTGGCAGCCTCTAGCTGGTCTGGCGGCTTTCCAGGCGCGGCTTGGTCACGGAGAGCCGGACGCAATCCAGCCTCGCAGCCTTGCACGTCGGGAACAGAGGCAATGCCTGATTTCTTCG
>JBEKKD010000455.1:0-3953 GCA_050010895.1 Armatimonadota bacterium | reverse complement strand
CGGCAAAATGTGGGCCGCGAAGCTCCGGCATCGCGATCGCGCGGAACGGCCGGCCACCGCGCCATCGACCTTCCCACAGGAAGCCAGCGTCCCAGACTGACTTCCGCGCCCTCACATCGAAGATGTCAACGCGTGCTTCGATGTCGCGCCCGCATCGATCCGCGTTGCACTCACTATCGCCACCTACTGTGCAGCTGTCGGCGAGGAAGACGCCGGCTCGGGCCACGTACTTGCGATCCGGCGAACACACCAACTGCGGCCACGCCCTCTTCATGCCCACCTCCGAACGAGAGACCGGACCTATGCCAAGCGACCGCGCGAACATGGCCTCGATCGTGTCGGTACCGGGATAGTCGCGGCTGTCCAAGTAGTCGCCGAGTCGCATCGGTCGGGCAAGGACGTGCACTGCCTGCTGGAGAGCGGTCAGTTCGTCACGATAGTGCTGGCGTACGTACTCTTCGGGTTTGGGCAGGTTCGTATACGCGTAGTCGAGGAGCGACTCACTTGGTCCTGTCTTGGGAGGCCATGGCGGAAGTGGGGCCGTCAGCTTGTTCCTTGCCACGTCGAAGACGGTGCTCCCCGCGTCCGACTCCAGGGCAAGTCGATGGCTATCGAGCCACCGCGGCACGAGCTTCATGACGTAGGTGTCGTACCCGAACCGCTTACCGTTGACCTCCGCGACCGGTATGACCTTCCCGTCCGGCAGATGGAGGACAAGGAACTCGCTCGAAACGGACTGCCCATACTCATCGACGCGCTCGCGCCAGACATACAGCCACCGCCCGTCTGGCGACGGCATGTAACCCGAATTCTCTATGCTGTAGGCGCGTCCGGGGATCGTGTAGACGACGCGTGGCCTCTCAGACGGAAGAAGCTGCCAGTAGATGTCAAGGTCGTCTGCATTAGTCTTCTCGACGTAGCGCAGTCGCCCGTAGATGACAGCGTAGCTCGACGGTTTCCTGTGCCGGAGGCGGCCTATGAACCTCGCGGCCAGGCACCCGCCAGCGACGAGCACCGTCACCACAACCGCAATCCGGACGAGGGTGCCAACCCGACGTAGCTTCGCGTTCGGGAGCAGCATGGCGCTCTATGTCCTGTCCTCCTCTGACCATCCTTCAGGCCGTGGCATCACTTCGACTTTGCGGAACGCCTGCGAGTTCCACCAGACCGAGTCGACGGACGACCCTCCCGCGCATTCTACCCCCGTCGCTGGGGAATGGGAAGCGGGGAGGGAAGACATGCGGCCTTGACACCCCTCGGCCGATGCGCGAACCTGGCGTCGGGGGGCTGGGGTATCGCCGGCAGCCAGTGATGAATGGCACGCCCAATGGCCAAGCGACTCTTGCGTGTAGGTAAGTGGACTCTCTTTGTGTTGGGGTCCGCGTTGGCGCTTTGGCCCTTGGGTATGGGCGTCTTTGCGTGGCGGGCCGAGGCGCGGCTGACACGAACTCTGAAAGAGCTAGCCAGCCAGGGGGAGCCCGTTCGCCTATCCCAACTGGTGAAGCCGCCCATACCGGAGAGTGAGAACGCGGCTACCCTGTACTCGAAGGCGTTCTCCGCCATTCGCTTCTCGGACGAAGACGCGAAATCCGCCGAGGACATTCTTTCAGGAAAGCTGACGGCTGCTGACCCCAACGTCGTCTCCCGCGCGGCTGCCATCGTGGAACGCAACCGTACCGCGCTCGCGCTGATCCATCAGGCTTCCGCGATGCCGCGCTGCCGATTCCCGATCGCGTGGGAGAAGGGGAACGACGTCACTTTCCCGCATCTACCGGGGCTCCGCCAATGCGCAAGGCTGGTGGAACTGGAGAGCGTCACGTTGGCACTCGCGGACCGGCCGGATGCCGCAGTCGATGCTTGCGGCATCATCTTCCAGATCGGCGATGTTGCCGATGGGCCCTCTTTCATCCTAGAACTGACAAAGTATGCCTGCATAGACATCGGGGTCCAAACGCTTGAGGTCATACTACGCGAATCCGAACCATCACCCACCGCCTGCCAGGCGCTCGCCGTGCGGCTCGCCCGCGAAGACCTCATGTCCTCCTTCAAACGGTCATTGCAGGGAGAGCGAATCTCGGGCATTTCAGATTTCGAAAGAGTGAGGTCGGCGCGAGACCCGCTCAAGGCGGTGATTGAGCTTGAGGGGGGCCACCCCGACCGACGTGATCGCAACCCCACCCGGACTGAATCGAATGGGCCTTCCCGTGACAGCTACTTCACGCGCTGGCTGTTCGCGTCAGATGAAGTAGCGTATCTCGAGGCGATGGCACAGCTCATTGGGCAGGCGCCGCGGTTCTATCGCGAAGTCCAGGCCGCCCTGTCTGCGCTGGAAGAGCCGCAAAGTCGGCTGCTTGAGCCTCACGCTATGACCGCACTACTCCTCCCCTCATTCCACAGAAGCTTCGACCAGCGCGACAGGCGGATCGCCACCCTCGGCCTTTCCCGGGTTGCACTGCTGCTCAGGGCATACAGGGCCGAGCGAGGTCTCTACCCCAAATCACTCCCGGAGTTAGAGCAGGTTCTGGCAGAAAAACTTCCGCAGGATCCGTTCTCAGGCAAGCCCTTTGCGTACCGCCGTGAGGGCACAGGCTTCGTCCTCTACAGTTGGGGGGTCAACCTCAGAGACGATGGCGGAACGCCCCCGCCGGCAGGGCATCGCGACGAGGGAGATATCGTTTTTCGCTGCCTGGAATAGGGGGAAGAGGATTCGTGCCACAGGCCACCCTTTGTGGAACCGTCAACGTAGACCTGGATCGGATGACCGCCGGCCTCTTGCGCCGAGGGGTCGCCGCACTGGTTGACTGCCTAATCCTATTCCTGCTAACGACACCGTTCCTTCTGCCCTGGATAGGCACGCTGCTTACCGTTGTGATGGCTGGAGACACGGAGTCATCCCTGGAATCGTTCTTCACATCGGATCTTACGTGGTGGCGCTATGCTGGATTGCTCGCCGTTTCCGCCGCTTACTCGATCCTAATGCTCGGCCGCTACGGTCGTACCATCGGGATGATGAAGCTCGGCCTTCACGTAACCGGTCGCGGCGGCAGGACCATCTCCTTTGGGGACGCGACGTTGCGAACCGCCGCCTATGTTCTGCCTCCCCTAGCAGCACAGCTAGCATACGGGCGAAACGAACTGGCATACACGCTCATGTGCGCGGTGCCGACGATCGGCCTGTTGTGGATCATCGTTGATCGGGCGCATCAGGGCTACCACGACAAGATCGCTGGGACGATGGTCGTACACAAGCGATACTATGCAGATCTCAGGACGAGATCAGCGGCTGAACTCAGTTAGGCCAACTAGCGCGGACAGCCGTCTGCCGCTCACACGCATTCCACTGCCGCGGCCGCACGCAAGGAAGCGAGCAGACGGACTCGGCGAGGAGGCTGGGAGCCAAGGCGGCAGCGCGGGGAGCCTCGCGCATGGTATCATCCATGAGGTAGGTTACACTTCGTGGGCTACGGCATGCTGTTCTCGCTGCTCTCCATTCCTCGATCACCTACGAGCTACTGGCGCCGGCGCGTGCTGCGAGGCGTCACCTTTCTCCTGGTCATCATCTTTTCCATCGGCTTACTGGCCGGCAATCGCTTTGTCGTGAACACGACCACTATACCTATTGGACTGCCGACGCCGGTACGGGTGGCTGTGTTGGCGGATACCCACATCAGCGCGGGCGAAGAAGGGCGCGAATGGGGGCGAAAGGCGATGGCGGCGGCGACGCGGGAGAAGCCGGACGTCGTTCTGCTGTTGGGTGATTTCGTAGTGCACCGGAATGGCGTGCGATATGTTGGGAATCTGGTCGCGGGGGTCCATGCGCCGCTGGGGGTCTATGCCGTGCTGGGCAACCACGACCACTGGGAAGGCGCGGGCGCCATCACATCGCAGCTTGAATCCGAAGGCGTTCAGGTGCTGACCAACCGCCATGTCCTGATCCAGAAGGGCAAGACGCA
>JBEKKD010000454.1:0-3953 GCA_050010895.1 Armatimonadota bacterium | reverse complement strand
GAGCACGACACTTGCATGAGCCACTGGATCCTAAAGAGGATCTTGTATTAGGGTAACAAGCCGCCTCGCCCAGGAGCGTTCAGAACGGCTCCAGCAGTGTCCGTGCGCATTGGGGCGGGTCACCCTAATACAAGATCATCACTAGGTCCGGCTGCTGCCTGGGATTCTCGGCAGGCGACTCTGAACATAGTGGTTACTTTGCCAGCAGGTCGCGATCCTTGAGGCGATCGATCGCTACCTGCAGATCCTCGCTCTCGTCAACGGTGACAAGGTGGTTCGCATCGAGAGTGCGAAGAGCATGCACGGCACGCCAGGCAGTGCATCGCCAGGGCAGAGGACGGGGCGAAGGCGCTGGCGGTATCGTGTTGCGGGCTTCGGGCACCGCGATGCCAAGGATATACATGCGAGGCAGCGACACTCAGGGCCCTCTTCTGGCCGCACATTATCTCGCAGGCTCCTCCAGACACCGTGCGGGCTATCCCGATCCGGCATCAGGTGCGCGTGCAGTTGCACCTGCTCTTCACGGTGCTCGTCGAGAGAGGCTACGTTCGGGCGTCCGCATAGCAATCGACGGATTCCTCAGAGCCGCACCGGGTGAGCGGCGCACGGGACTGAAGGACACGCCGCGGCCGCGAGGCCGACCGAGCACGTCGTTTGGAGGCGCAGCATGCCAGGCGAGGGAAGTTGGAAGACGCTGTATCAGGCGGAGCGAACGCAGCTCATCGAAGAGGGTTACCCGGTCAGGTGCAGGCCGCCAGCTGGCGAGGCCCCGACCGAGCGAGACTGGGAACGGGCGTATCGTCGGCTCTGGAAAGTCCGGGAGCGGGGCCTGCGGCCTGACTTCGCGTACGTCGAACCGGACGGCTTCGAGGGTATCCTGGCCGACGCCGAGCCGACGCCGAGCCGGCGCCGACGCTGGCGCGGCTGAGCGACGCGGAGTACGCGGAGCGGGTCGGGGGGGCCTGGTACGGCCGGTGCGCAGGGCTTGTGCTGGGGAAGCCACTCGAGGTCGGCTGGAACCGGCTCGAGATCAGGGAGTACCTGGAAAGCGTGGACGCCTACCCGCTCGACGATTGGGTTCCGATCCGCTCCGAGGGGCCGGGCCGGACGCTGCCCATGGGCTGCCTCCCTTCCTCGCGGGGACACGTGCGCTTCGTCCAGCCGGATGACGATATCCACTACACGATCCTCTCCCTGCTGCTGGCGGAGGCGAAGGGGCTTGACTTCACCAAGGCCGATGTGGGCTGGAGCCTGCTCGATAACGTTCCCTACCATTTTCTCTGGTTCGCGGAGCGGCAGGTGTACTACCACATGGTCAACCTCACCGCGGACCGCAGCGTGGAGGAGCAGGTGGCGGAGTTCCCTCTCAGGCTCAACCCGTACCGGGAGTGCATCGCGGGCCAACTCAAGGCCGACCTCTGGGGGTACCTGACGCCGTCCGACCCGCGGGCGGGTGCCCGGTATATCCACCGGATGTGCTCCCTCAACCTGGTGAAGAACGGTATCTATGGAGGGATGTTAGTCAGCGGCTGCATCAGCGCCGCCCTCTCTCCCAGCCCCTCCGTCGAGACCATCATCGCGGGCGGGCTGTCGTGTATCCCGCGCCGTTCCCGTCTCGCCGAGGCCGTTCGGAACGTGCAGCGATGGTATGCGGAGACGAATGACTGGATGGCGACTTGCGACCGCATCTACGACTACTACGGCCATATGTACTTCGCCGCCACCACGAATAACGTCGCCATCGTGGTGCTGGCAGTGCTGCACGGCCAGCTCGACTTCACCAGAACCATCACCACGGCCGTGCTGTGTGGTATCGACACCGACTGCAATGGCGCCACGGCCGGCAGCATCTGCGGCGCGGCGATCGGCTACGAGTCGCTGGATCAACGGTGGATCGCCCCGCTGAAAGATACTGTGAAGACGGCGGTGGCAGGGTTCGGAGAAGGGCGCATCTCTGACCTCGTGCAGCGGACGATCGCCTGTCGCCGGGCCACCCGCGGCAGGTGACCAGTCCGGGGTCACGCTCTCGTGTCGCCCACAGCCCGCGTCCAGTAATAGGAATTATCGGACGCAGAAGCTGCCTCGAGAAGCCCCACCAACCAGACCAGGAGGTGAGGGAAGCGCAGGGCGGCGACCCGCGCCGAGACGATCCTGCAGACCTCCCCCCCTGACGATCGCCGGCCTCAGTCCACCTTCTCGATGGCCCCCGCGTCCCGGCGCGCGCCTCACGAAATCGCGCAGGAACGGCCCGTCGAACTCCCACGCAGAGAGCTCCTCGATCGTCGTCTTGGCATCGGTCAGCGTCCCCAGCGCGATCCGTAAGAAGTCGAGGGTCCCCGCCAGGCACCGACCTTTCGGGGTGCCGCCGACGTACAGATCTCCGGCGTTCGCGAGCGTCACCTCGGGTCCCACGCCCGCGCCTTCCACATCCTTCTTTCCATCGACATAGAGTGTGAGCGTTCCGCTCTTGCGGTCGCACTCGGCGAGGACGTGATGCCAGCGGCCGTCGTTGACCTTTGCCGTGCCAGAAACGCTGCCGGAGCCGCCTTCGCCCTTCACGGAAAACGCGACTCTCCCGGCCGTGTCTACGGTCAGGGAGTAGCCCGCGGCGGCCATCTTCTCCATCAGCACGCCGCCGGTGTGGCCGGGCTCGGTCTTGAAGTAGGCCTCGATCAGGAAGCTGGAGGTGTGGACCTGAGGGTTCTTCAGGTCCTCGCCCTGGGCCGTGCGGCTTTCCTTCACCGGCTTATCGTCTTTGGTATACTCGATGTCGTAGGTGAAGGGCGCCGTCAGCTTGGCGTTGGGGAGGACGGCGTACTGGTCCTTGCCGTTGAGTCTCAGCGCGCCGGCGGTCCAGTCTTCGAGCGCGCCTGGCACGTAGTCCTTCGCCGTGACGTTCACGGCCTGGAGCGGATACGTGGGTCGTTCGTAGTAGCCGTCGCGGTTGAGGTAGTACGGCGTCATGTACCAGTGCTCGTCGATGAGCGAGGCCGGGTCGCCGCCCGTGGGGTAGAAGTTCCACTCCCCCACGGTCGCATAGAGGCCCCAGGGCACGAAGACCTTGACGCCCTGCCCGAGATGTTGTCGTACACGTAGGCCGGCCCGCCCTGCCAGGTCTCGATGCCGCCGAAGTCATCGTTGCTGAGCAGCGAGTTGGTGACCTTGTTGTGGTGGATGAGGATACGCGTCAGGGGGACGTCCCGGGAGGCGCCGCTCCGCTCGGAGCCGCTCACGGTGATGCCGATGCTGTAGAGCCGGTCGAGCACGTTCCCCGCGACTTCCACCGTCTCCGCGTCGAACACGTCGATCGCGTCCCCGAGGTTGAAGCGGGTCGGTCGCATCCCGGTCTGGTAGAGCCGGTTGCGCAGGATCTTCACATCGTAGAGGAGGCCCGTCTGCCGGAAGACCTCCCCCCAGGGCGAGCCCTCCAGGATGTGGAAGCCGCCGCGGTCCGTGAAGCGTACGTCGTTGTCCGAGATCACCACCTGGTCGATGGTGTCGTCCTTGCCCAGCGCCTTCATGCGGACGGCCGTGTTAACGTACTCGAAGAGACAGTTCGCCACGCGGAGGTCGCGGCCGGCGCCCAGAAGGCGGATACAGGCGGTGTCGAGGTCCTCTCCCTGGATATAGGACACGCCTTCCAGATCCCAGTGCACGTTCGTGAACCGGAAGGTCAGCCCGGTGATGGACACGTGGCTCATCCCCTTGCTGTCGATCAGGTTCGCGTAGCGGGCCGCCTCGATGTGGGCAGAGCGGGGATCGACGTCTCCCGGTAGGCGCAGGTAGAGGCGCCCGCCGTCGCCCTTCTTGTCGAACCAGAACTCACCCTCAGGATCGTCGAGGTACTGGGGCTTGTCCTCCAGGTAGTAGCGGCAGTACCTGATGATCGGATAATCGCCCGGCGCGCCATATCGCCCCTGGAACCCCAGCCCCTTCTGTGCGGTATCCACGGC
>JBEKKD010000453.1:0-3961 GCA_050010895.1 Armatimonadota bacterium | reverse complement strand
CAGCCGTCCTGGTCGTCGTAGCTGATGCGGAACAGCCGGGGCTCGCCGGGCCGCACCTCGCTCGTCGGACCCAACTTCAGCCATCGCGCCTGCTTGGACCTGAACGCATTGCCGACGTAGAACCGGATGAGAGGGAGGGCGAGCGCGGCCGCGATGGCCGCGGTGAGAAGGCCGCTGAGGTAGCCCAGGAAGCGCCGCCGAGTAACCAGCAGCCCCGCTTCCTCGGGCTCGCCGATCGGCGTGCCGTCTGACCGATTGTCCATTCCAGGAACCTTGGCGCCCATGTGGGCCGACCCTCTGCGACGTTACTTGCACAACTGCCTGACCATTCCTTGCCCGCGCCAGGCACAACCGACACCTGCTCGCCGGTCACAGGGCGCGTGGGCGGGCCCGCCACCGGTCATCCGATTCGCGCTAATACGCCTTGACACCCCTCACACCCCGTTTGGCGTGGCAGTCGGTGCACGCGTTATTGCCATGACAGAGCTTGCACAGGCTCTGGTTGCCGACGCCGGTCTGCGGGTGCTGCTTCAGCCATCCATCCTGCTGGTGGCTGGCGGGAGGCAGAGCGGAGTGGCAGGTCATGCAATCGCGCTTCCCTTGCCCATGGCACCGCGTGCAGGTGGCGGCAGTGGTCAGCGCCTTCGCCCCGTGTTCCGTAACCCACGTATCGGGGTGCGGCATGGTGAGGCCGTGGCACTTGCTGCAATAGTCCTCACGGTGGCAGCGAGTGCACGAGTCTGTGTCTTTCTTCGCTGCGGCGGCGTGCGCAGGCCCTGACCAGCCCTTCGGGTGCGGCATCTGTACCCCGTGACAAGCAGAGCAGAAGGCCGCGCGGTGGCAGAGAGCGCAGTTGGCAGCAGGCATTTTCGCCTGCGTCCCGTGCTTGCCCAGCCAGTCTGCAGCCGCGTGCGAGACCGGGAACGCGCCCCGGTGGCAGGCATTGCAGCTTTCCGTGGTGTGGCAGCGGTCGCAGAGCGCCCGGTCCTTCTCAGCCAGCTTCGGGTGGGTGGCCAGCCACAGCTTGGGGTGGGGCATCTGCATGCCGTGGCACTGGTTGCAGAAGCTCTCCTTGTGGCAGAGCAGACATGCGGCCGGCTGGGACTTGCTTGCCGTGCCGTGCTGAGTCAGCCAGTCTTTGCCGTGGCTTGTCGGCGCTTTCTTGGCGTGGCAACTCTGGCAAAAATCGGTCTTGTGGCACACACTGCAGCTCTGCTGGTTCTCCTTGGCGGCGTCTCCATGGTGGTTTAGCCAGTCCTTGGCATGGGACGGCGGAACGCCCTTCTTGCCGTGGTGACAGGACTCGCAGAACTGGCTGGTATGGCACGTTTCGCAGCTGTGGGGGTTCCGGCTTGCCTCGGCCGGGTGCCGCGCGAGCCATTCCTGAGGATGCGGCCGACTGATGGCATGGCAGTCGGAGCACCAGCTCTGGGTGTGGCATCGCTGGCAGGCAGCGGGATTCGCCAGCGATTCCCGGCCGTGGATGGTCGTCCAATCCGTCTGCTTGTGCTCCTGCCGCAGCCCGTGGCAGGCGCGGCAGAATGCCATTTGCCTCACATCTGTCGGCTTCTGCTCCGCCGGCGCAAGATGGCACGAGAAGCAGCTCCGCGGATCCTTCTTTGCCTGCTCCGGGTGGTGCTCCACCCAGTCGGCCGGATGCGGATTCGCCGCCTTGTGGCAGGCATCGCAGAACTCGCTGACGTGGCAGCGCTGGCAGTCCTGCTCGCCCTTGCGAGTGACTTCGGCGCGATGAGCCTCCACCCAGGCGGGGTTGAACGCCGATGGCTTGCGCTCCCCGAGCGTCACGTGGCAGGTCGAGCAGGCGTTCGGTGCTTTCCTGCCATCATGGCACCGGAAACACCCCTCCATCGTCGGGGTGAACTTGTAGGCGGTAATGTTCGTGCTGACCTTCTCGGACTTGCCGACACCGGTGTACATCCACTTCGGCCCGTGGACGACGCGGTCGTGACAATAGGTGCACGAGATGCCCATGCCCCAATGGGTCTTGTGGGTGATCTTGAGATCGTGATAGGTGATCAGGTCCGGCGTCTGAGGATGGCAGCGCTTGCAATTGGCATCGGGGACGTGCCCCTGGATCGCTACCGCCCGCACGTCGCCCGCGGCGTGCGCCTTGACCAGGCGGAGGGCATTGAGCTTGCTCTTGAACATGTTGAGCATGCCCGGCATGACGTGGCACTCTTCGCAGCCGACGCCCTTGTGCGCAGACTGGCGCCAGGTGGCGTAGTGGAGGCTCATCTCGTGGCAGGAGGTGCAGAAGATCGGCTGGTTGGTGTAGGCCATGGCCGCGCCGCCGCCCGGAAGAATCACGAGAAGGCCGAGCAGGACGAGCGCCCAGACCGGCGCCGTTCTGTTCGTGAACGGCAGCTTGATGCGCTTGAACAGCGGCGTGATGGGCAGGCAGATGTAGCGGGCAACGTTGCTCACGCCTGATCTCCCTCATGCTGCGCGGAGGGGGCGGGCGCGCCTCCAGTCGCCGGCCGCGGGCCGGCGCCCCGATCGCGGAGATACTGCTCGTACTCCAATGGATGATTCTCCTCGAACTCGCCTAGACCGATCGTACCGGTCAGCCATACTCGACTCATGGGGAAGACGGACGGGTTGCCGTGGACATTGTACATGTGCCAGATGATGATGGCGAGGAAGGCGAGGATGGCCTCCCAACTGTGGATGATGAATGCGACGTCCATCACCCATTTCGGCAGGAACGCGAGGCTGATCTGCGGCGCCCACAGGAGCGCCCCCGTGGTGATCATGACAACCGATCCCCAGCCCACTGCAAGATACTCGAACTTCTCGATGAAGTTGTAGCGGCCGGACCGGGCGCGAACGGGGGTGAGGCCGAGGTAGAAGCCGAGCGTGATCGCAATGTCACGCGCGTCCAGGAGGCCGGGGAGAAGCTGCTGAAATTCCCAATAGCCCTTGCGGGAGAAGAGCACGTAGAGCAGGTGGTAGACCACCAGGAGGATGAGGGCGATGGCGGCCGTGCGGTGGATGATGGCTCGAGCCCCCATGCCGCCCAGGAACATGACCACGCTTCGCGAGACGGATGACCCCGGCGAGGCCAGGGGCAGTCCGGAGATCATCAGGGTGCTGAAGGTCGTGATCAAGCACCAGTGTTGGATTCGCTGGTTCAGCGTCAGTCGCTCGAACTGGGGTTCGTCCTCGGGATGCGCGCGGCCCTTTCCGATCTTGCCTCGCGCCCGCGCAGTCAGGTCGAGGCCGATATAGCCGACGAAGCTGGACATGAGGCCGACGATGAAGAGAATGTAGCCTATCCGCACGAAGAACACGACGCGGTCCTGCTTCGCCGATGGCTGGAGATGGATCTTCCCGCCGGCGAAGTTGATGCCGGCGCCGGGGTGGCACTGGCCGCAAGTCCTGGGCAAATTGGCCGGGTTCACGCTCGAGCGCGAATCCGCCGATGGCAGGATCAGATGCTTCCCGTGGCAGCTCGCGCAGTTCGCGGTGCGACTGTCCCCGAGCTCCGCGGCCGCACCATGATAGCTGCCCATATAGCTGGACAGCCTGTTGGCAGGGATCGCGTACCGCTGCTGGAGCCCGGGGTCCTCATGGCAGGCGGTGCAGGTGGCGACAACGCCCTTCTGCGCGATCCCCTGCCGCGATGTCCGGGGGTGTTCGGGATGGCATGTGTCGCAGACGGGGACATCGGCGTTGCCCCTGCTCAGGGCCTGGCCGTGGATGCTCTTGAGGTACTCCGAGGCGACCTGAGGATGGCAGCTTGCGCACGTCGTCGCAATCCGGGAGCGGTGCAGCCGCGACTTCGGCTCTGTCGGCGGGAACACATCATGAGCGCCGTGACACTGGACGCAGGTCGGGATCCCTGGCATCTTCTGCTGCCGCAGCGATCCGTGCGTGCCGAGAGCGGCCGGCGTCTTTCCCGGCTTCACCACGAGCTCCGCCTGGCCTTCCTCGCTGTGAC
>JBEKKD010000452.1:0-3962 GCA_050010895.1 Armatimonadota bacterium | reverse complement strand
GGTCCTCAAAAGGCCCACTGTCCCAGTCGGCCTGGTCGAGCAGGGCCGCGAGATCGCACTTCCCGGTCGCCAGCAGATCCAGGGCGCGGCGGGCCAGATAGGGCTGACCGCCGATCAGGACATGCAGCGCCTCGGTCTCGGCATAGCTCTTGAGGGGCCCACCATAGCGCCCGTTCAGGTCCACCATCTGCTGGAGGTTGAAGTCATCCAACTCCAACCGCCGCCCGACATTGAAGGGGGACTGGTTCAGGTCCTGGATGAAGAGGTGGGCTTCCGTGGCATAGGCGATGACCACGGTGAGCTTGTCCCAGCATCCCCCCGGCTCGGTGGAGCGGGAGTTGTGCCAGGAGCGGACCAGCCCGAAGAAGTCGCTCGCGAAGGGCGCCCCAAAGAGCTTGTCGACCTCATCCATAGACCAGACCAAAGGCTCATCCGAGGCATCCAACAACTCCCGGAGGAAGTTCTCCAGGTTCATATTGGGGCCGAACAGCTCGGCCCATTCTCGGGCGAAATCGTAGCTGAACTTCAGCTGCCGGGAGAGGGTGAGGGCGAGGAGCTTGTAGAAGACCTCTTCGGCGGCCAGCTGCGAGCTGCTGAGCTTCTGGAAATCGGTCAGCCCACAGCGCCACCCAAGCTCTCGCACCCGCCTCACACCCTGGGCCTGCATGGAGGTTTTCCCGGTCTGGCGCGCCCCGCGAATGAGGATGATGCTCTCCCGATGCTCCAGCGCCTCCAGGAATTCCTGGTCGCTGCTGCGACGGACATAGAAGGGAGAATCAGGCGCTACGGCCCCGCCCACCGGCTCCAGCTTGACGTCCACGGCCCTGGGCTTCAACGGCTCCCGAATGGCGGAGGCGATCTCGGCGATCAGGCGCGGGTCATCCTCGTCGCTGCCCCACATGAACTGATTGAGGGGGGAGACGATGGCGCCGATGGCCCCGCCGATCTCCTCCCCGATGCAGAGGTTGACGGGCAGAATGACGGGCTTGCCGGTCTTCTGGTACTGATCGTAGGCGGTTTCGATCTCAAACTCCAGCATCTCGCTCTGCAGCGACTTGGGCGAGACGATGGCGATCACCGCATCCGCGGCCCGGATGTTCGCCTCAACGGTTTGCGCCCACTCAGGGTTGATCTTCAGATGGTGATCGACAGAGACCGCGTGCCCGTCGGCTCGCAGCTGCTCCTCGAGGAGCTGGAGGATCTGGCCATCGGGCTGCAGATCGCGCTTGTACAGAAGCACGACTCGGTGCGTGCCGGCCGGCTTCTCGGCCGGCGCCACAGCCGGGGTGGAAGCCGCCGGTCCGCGTGGGACCACACTCGTGCCTGGGTCTCCTGAATGTAACATATACAGCTGCACCAGCAGATCGTGCTTCGCCCGATGGGCCCCGATCTGCCGGACCAGTGGAGACCATTCGTCGAACTGGAGCAACCAGTTGGCGTACTGGGAGGACATCAGAATCTGCCCGGCCTCCCCAAAACTCATCACCCGCTGCGCGGTGTTGATCCCCTCCCCCACGAAGCTCTCATTCCCCGCGACGTCGATCTGCCGTTGCACCAGGCCGCTGTGGATGCCCATCCGCACCTGGAGCGCGGCGCTGGCCTGCGAGGCCCGGGCGATCTCGACAGCACATCGCGCCGGGGCGGTGACATCGGACAGAAAGACCAGCGCCATCCCATCGCCGGCCGGAAGCGGGTGCACCGCGTTGGCAGCGCGTGCCTCCTGGTAGGTCTTCGTGTGCATCACCGCGGCATTCAGCTGCTCGACGGTCTTGCCCTGGGAGGTGGTCGTCTTGAGCGAGTACCCGACGACATCCAGAAAGAGCACGTGCGCGATCTTGACGGCCTTCTGGTCTGCGCTCACTGGCACAGCCACCTCCTGAGAGGGAAGGATCTGCTCCCGGAGGCCACCCGCGACGCCTCCGGGTGCTGCTGCCGGACCTGAGGGGAGTGCTCCCTGTTGGTCACGGAAAGCCGTACCGTGCCGGCCGGCAATTCAGGCATGAGCGTCTCCCGGTGCATGGGCGAGAGCGCCTCCCGAGGCCCATGACGCCCGGGATAGCTCCCGCGAGCCACAGGATAACAGGCAGCGAGGAGGAAGGCAAGTGGCGCGGCCCCGCGCCTTGACGGAAGCACGATCCAGCCTGGCGCCCGCCTGGACCGTGAATGGGAGGCCCTCGTCGTGACCGTACAGGACCAGGGACCGGAGATGGCACGGAAGTACCACCAGCGAGTCTTCGACACGTTCCTCCAGGTGGCGAAGGGTAAGAGCGCGGAGACAATCTCGGTCGGTCTGGGGCTGACCTTCTATCGTCGTGCCGTGCAAGCCCATGGAGGAGTATCTGGGTCGAGAGCGAACCTGGAGATGGCGCTCGATTCCCCTTCTGTTTGCCTGTGCACCCCGCTGAGTCACTCCGAACTGCCAAGCACCGCTAGCCCGCAACAGGAGAGCGTCTCCGGAAAGGGACGGTATGACAAAGCGGGTCCTTGTCGTTGACGATGAGGTGGCGACGGTAAAGATGGTGCAGCTGGCGCTAGAGGGAGAGGGTCTGGATGTGACCACCGCGACCAACGGCGCCGAGTGTCTGCTGCAGGTGAATGCCAGCCGGCCCGATCTGGTGATCCTGGATGTGGCCATGCCGGTGCTGGATGGTTTCGAGGCCCTGCGCGCACTGCGCCAGCAGGAGGGAACCAGAGACCTGCCGGTAATCATGTTAACTGCTCGCACTGCGGACGAGGACGTGCTTCGCGGCTGGTCTACCGGGGTCGACCTGTACCTGACCAAGCCCTTCAGCATTGAGGAACTGCTGACCGCCACTCGGCGTATCTTGGCGACGACGGGAGATTCAGCAGCCGACAGCGAGTAGGGAGCGTGCGCGCCAAGTGGAGGCGCTGTGGGCTCTGGCAGAAGCACCATGAACGCGACTGAATGCTTCGCACGGAGGCAGGTGCATGGGCGCAAAGCGGATCCTCGTGATTGACGATGAACTGCCTGTTGCTCGGCTGATCGCAGCTGCGCTGTCGGAGGCGAAGGTCGAACACGTGCTGGAACACTGCACTGATGGGGCTCAGGGCCGCATCAAGGCTTTACAGGGCCGGTATGACCTCATCGCTCTCGACCTTGCCATGCCACTCATGGATGGTCTCACGGCGCTGGCGCAGATGAAGCAAGACCCGAAGTCCGCGCACATCCCCGTGGTGGTGATCACCGGCCTTGGGGATCCAGAACTGCACAAGCGGGCGATGGACTTGGGGGCCGCGGCCATCGTCACCAAGCCATTCGAAGCAGCGTTTCTCGCCGGCACCCTCGTGCGCATACTCGCCGACGAGAGTCCCCGGAGCAGTGTGGAGGGCTTCCGACCGCTCGGGACGTGAAGCTGAAGCTGCCCGGCTGCGTCCGGCGCGAGCGAGCGCCGCGGTGGCGGACGGGGCAGAGAGCATTGATCGTCAGGGACCCGATTGCCCCCAACGGGGCGGGAGCTACCGCTCTGCTGACCGGGAGACCCGAGGCTAGCGGACCGCATGGTGAGTGCCTCTACATGCTGGGAAGCAGCCGCCGGCACTGATCACGAAGCCAGAGGTCCTCACGCTTCCGGTTCAAGTGTAAGGAAGCAGAAAGTGCCTACACCATCGCTGGGTACGTTCCCATCACAGACCTTCAGACGTTACCTGCCCTGGCACTCGGCGCGCAAGCGCGCGGTCATCGGCCGAACCCACGTCCAGTAACCGGTATTATCGGACGCAGGATCGGCCGCGGCAGATGTCATACTCCCTCCTGCCATACTCCCTCCTTGCCCGGCGTACGGCCGTGTGATAACCTGGGCAGAGATCCGGCGGTGCAGCGTGTCGCCGGTCACTCAAAACCAGCCAGTACCGGTCACTTGAAAACCAGCCATCTTGAAGGAGGCAGTTTGCCGCCTATGATCTTCCCGGAAGGGAGATCGTGTTGGCAAACAAGCTCAAGA
>JBEKKD010000451.1:0-3972 GCA_050010895.1 Armatimonadota bacterium | reverse complement strand
TCGCTACTTCGCTCTCCTCGAGGAGATCATCTTGGCCGTAGAAACCCAATTCCAACAATGGTCGTCACCGAACGCAGCCCTGCGCAAACTATGCGCAATTACATGAGACTGTCTGTATAGTTATCGGCGATGACCCAGTCCTTCAGCCGCATGAGATCGATGGCGGTGATATAGTCGCCATCGAACAGCCAGGTCTTCGGCGGGATATTGGTGTTCTCGAAGTTGCAGTAGCGGATGCTCCCCCCGTTCACAACGCCGCCCCCGCCGCCGGTTCCCTTGATGGCGCGAGTGCCGATGTTGCGGAAGTTGCAGGCGTAGATGTCGATGCCCGCCAACTGGCGGCCCTGATAGGGGAGCTGCTCCAGCTTGATGCCATAGGCGTGGCATTCGGCAAAGGTCAGGTAGGCTACCGTCGCCTTGGCACAGCCCTGGATGCGCAGAATGTTATCCCTGTCGGTATCATCCCATCCGATGCCACGCAGTTCCACTTTCGCCGTGTCGCCCGAGGCGCCCCGGATCGTGACACCGGTCCGGCCGGCCAGTTCCAGGAAGCCATCCAGTCGATAGACACCGTCGGCGATCATGATGGTATCGCCATTACGAGCACCGGTGACGGCATCGCGCAACTGCCGAACCGTTCTCACCTCGACCACTCGGCCTTCGATCGGCAGCGGCGGAGCGGATGGCATCCAGTTGGGCCGGCCTGCCAGGGCCGGGGCCGCGGCGAAGGCAACTCCGGCAAGCAGTGTCAGCAAGAGCGGCATGTTCACGACCGTGGCGGTCACTATCGCAGTTCCTTCATCGTCTGTGATCGTGGTCCACGGACAGAGACGACATGTCCGGATGATCTCCCTGGCCCTCGAAGATATGCCTTTCGCTGAACGGAACGAGGGCATTGCGGTTCGTGTGATCGGTCGAGTAGGGCCGAAGCGCGGGCCACGCACCCACTGTCATGTCGCACCTCATCCGGGCCTCGAAATAGCCGTGCATGAAGACGTGACCCGCAGAAAAACGTCAGGCGAGGGAACCTACTCCCTCGCCTGATCTCTCCTGCCGACTACTTCTTCTTTGCCTTCTTCGCGGCCTTCTTCTTCGCGGGCATCTCTGTCACCACCCTTTCTGCGTACCGCGTTCGCGATAGGGGCCGGATCAGCTGTTCCTCCACCCAGGTTCATCCGACGCGGCACGTTGATCAGTGGCCGAACCGCCTCTTGGCCACTCGCGCGCGTCCGCGCGATGAGTCCAGTGTGGATATGCCACACCCCGGGAACTCCTTCGCAAGGCATTTGCGTGGAAGTCTGCAATGACGACCATCACCCCCTGCGACAGCTCCGCTTCCCATCTCAGCCGCAGCACTTCTCTGATGTGCGCATGGATAGTCGCTCCCTGGGCATCTGCATCTTCTCGGTCTCTGTCTCGACCAAAGAGGTCCAGCTGACTCGATGCTTGGTCGATTGCCACCGCTGGCATCGCCTGCGGATCATGTCTTCCATCGGCGACACCCCATGCCGTCAGTAGGGTAAGCAGGCTCGGGTGAGGTACTGCTCCGGCTAGACAGGACGGCTTACTGCGCGGCGGAGTTCGACCCCACCTGGAAGAGCGCATGAGGGTAACTGGGGGCCGTTGCTGGGTGGCATCTGGGCTGCTCTGCCAGTGCTGCAGGAAACCTGGCTGCTAATGGAAGGACCAAATGGTCTTCTGGCAAGATGCGAGAGAGAAGCTCCAGGCTAGCGTATCCGCAGAGGCTACCAGGAGTGCCGCGGCGAAAGAGAATCTCCACGAAAGCCTGAATAGCGTTTCTCGGGGCGACACGCGTGTTAGACTCTTACTAGGAAAGGGGGGCCGAGGGTCTTGGGCGGCTTTCGCCGGGGAACAGCTTACGGGAGAGACACGTCATGAGAATCAACTTCGAGCATCGGAGACACCTTCACATCGAGGAGCGCAAGAAGGCCGGGCCGCCCAAGACTGGTGACGCATACGTCGGCATCAACGGCCGGGTCGCACTAGTGCTAACCACGGCCGTCGGGACGATGTGGTGCGCGTATCTCTTTGCGATCCTCGCCCTGCTGGTCGTTCCGCAAGCGATCCAGGGCGGCCTGCTCACCTTCGTCCAGTGGGTGAGCCAGACGTTCATCCAGTTGGTGATGCTGTCCGTGATCATGGTTGGTCAGAGTATCTTGGGGCAAGCTGCGGATAAGCGGGCGGAGATGACATACAAGGACGCTGAAGCCACTTTCCAGGAGGCCCAGCAGATCCAAGCCCACCTTAAGGCGCAGGACGAGGCGATGAACACGATGCTGGAACGGCTGGAGAAGCTGGAGGCCGGACTCACCAAGCGATAACTCATGGGTCAGCGCAGTCTCCCGGGGACACGGCCTTGGCTGTCCCCTCGCAAGACCAGAGCGACGAGGTGAAGGCGGCCGTCTTCCGTTGCCGTCATTCCGATAGCCATGGATGGCATACTGGAATTCGGAAGGGAGTATGGCAATGATGGCGGGACGAACCAGGCAAGGCTTTACCCTGATTGAGCTGTTGGTAGTGATCGCGATCATCGCGATTCTGGCGGCAATGCTGTTCCCGGTATTCGCACGCGCGCGGGAGTCGGCGCGCAAGATCCAGTGCCTGTCGAATGTGAAGAACATCGCAACCGCGGTACAAATGTACCTGACCGACTATGACAGGCTGTTCCCGTACGAGCATGACCGGATGGTCTTCGCCTATTTCGTCAACAAGCCCGGGGGAGGGTCTGGGGGGATGCTGCCGAACGGCATCTGCGACAGAAGCTACATGGCGAACCCATACCTGCGCAAGGCCACGATCCTGGACGAGTATGTCAAGAACCGCGATGTGTGGCGCTGCCCCAGCGCGCAGCGGGAGCCCAACACGGGCTTTATCGTGCGGCCGGACCCGAGCAGGCACTGGCTCAGGGCTTACCAGGATACTGAAGGCAGATGGGGGGCGAATACCCCGTCGATTGGCGGGCCCTGCTACTACGCGTACCCGAGCGGATGGGGCGGGACCGTCACCGATACCATCGCCCAGCAGGCACTGGCGACGGACCAGACGGGATGCGCCCCGATGACTATCGCCATGGTAGTGAGCAATGACGAGCTGAAGACCTCCCAGATCGATGACCCATCGTGGTGGGTGGTCTGCGGCGACAACACGCCGCTGCCCGAGATTCGCTTCAGCCTCGACATGCTCTTCGACCTGTGCAAGCTTCCCGGGTGGTGCGGCGCGGACTGGGTGAACTGCTCGTGGAGTCAGAGCTGTGGGATCGACGGGAACGCGTATGAGAGATTCTTTCAGGACGCCACGTTTCGCGAGAAGTACACGCGTCACATGGGCGGGAGTAACATCGGCTTTGCGGATGGGCATGCGGCCTGGATGAAGGCCGACGCGGTGATGGCCGAAGTGCCGTTGTGCACGCCGGCGACGGGCTGGAATCTGATCAACGCGAACGGCAAGATCAAGGGGCTTTGTGCCCAGGCCAGTTACGAAGATACGAAGCTGGCCGGGGCCTGGTAGAACGCCGACACAGCATCTGTGGGAGCGCCAGAGACATAGCTGCCTGCTGGTGTGATGCGGGCGGAACAGGTAAGGACTCTATGGGGCAGGGCGCGCCGCGCCCTGCCCCCTGCATGGCACCGAACGAGCTGGTGCGGTGCCCGGGTAATGCTGTTATTGGCACACCTCTTCGCCCTGGCGGCCTGGGCCGCGTGTTCGCCGGCGCCCGGACGGGGCGCAAGCTTGTGCCGGCAGACTGCAGGATTGCCGCGAATCGCCAACGCGGCTTCGGCAGCTTGCCGCGGCAGATCCGCGGCAAGCTGCCGAAGCCGCTCAAACTTCATTCCTCAGGAGTTGATGATGACTGCGGATTTCTTCGTCTCGCCACAGGGAAACGATGCCTGGTCCGGCAGCCTGGCAGAGCAGAATCGCGCGGGAACCGATGGGCCGTTTCGCACCGTGGCC
>JBEKKD010000450.1:0-3982 GCA_050010895.1 Armatimonadota bacterium | reverse complement strand
TGTCTCATGAGAGACCACAGCATGGTCGTCGGGAAACTGCACGGGGAGAGTCTT
The DNA here is from genome assembly GCA_050010895.1 of Armatimonadota bacterium. Taxonomy (GTDB): domain Bacteria; phylum Armatimonadota; class Hebobacteria; order Hebobacterales; family Hebobacteraceae; genus JBEKKD01. The sequence continues at coordinate 3,928 of JBEKKD010000450.1, read as the reverse complement.
GACGCGCCGTCTTATAGGGACATGCACATCTGGGTCCAATACCGCAGAGATGGCCGATGCCTTCAGTTCCCGAGGTACTCATCGCTTCGAGTCAGGTCGATGCTGAAGCGATTCTCACCGACAGTCTCACGCAGGGGGAATGAGGTGAAGCGGGTCAGCTTCTTCTCCGGATCGTACTCGAAACCAGTGGTGGCGACATAGAGCTTCATGCGACCAGGACCTGTGCGCTCGGCGCGCAGGATCTGGTATCCGTGCGTAGCGCCATCACCGTGAGTGATGATGACCGTCTGATCCTGCAGACCCGCTGCGTCAGCCCCGGAGGCCGTGATCTCCAGCGCATCAGCCGAGACAGCAAGCACGCGTCCTTCGAGCCGGCCGGCTCCCGCAAAGCTCGCCCTGCCCCATCCGATCCTGGAGACGCCCACGAGCTGCGCTGCTACCGAGCGCCCGCTCTGCGGAAGAAGGGCGTAGCGGCCCTGAAAGGCTACCTTCCCTTCCGGGCTGTCGCAGGTGACGTGCCGCGCGGGGTCGGTGCAGGTGGCCACGAGATAGGTGTAGGCGGGACTCACGATGCGCAGCACGGCTGCACTGTCATCGATGAGCAGTGGCTGCACTTCCGTCACCTCGCGATCAGCCTGCGCAGCCGCGGGGTCCAGCACCGCGGCGAACACCGACGGCTTCCCCGCCGCGCGCCGACGCGCCATCACGAAGGGCCGGGTGAACTGCACCAGCTTACTGTCGTCGTCGCGGGCGCGGCGCACTGAAGGATCGCGCCCCGTGAAGACCTCCGTGCCCGGCGCTCCCACCATGAGGAGGCGAGTGGAGCTTCCGCCGGCGTCAGGGAAGTCGGCCTGCCACGTCCCGCCGGTAACCGCGCGCCGGAGGTCGCGCAGGTAGCCATAGAGGCCGGGCGAGGCCGTGTCGCTGAACATGCGAAAGTCGCTCTCGTTCTCCGCGGGGAGAAAGGCAACTCCTGCGGGAACAAGGCTGCCGGCGAAGGGCTGCGTGGGCAGACTGAGGCGCATCTCCGTGTTCTCGTCCGCATTGCCGTGCAGGAACCAGTCGTGCGTCTCGCCCCCTGAGACCCGGAAGATGTCCACCACAAACGGCAGACCGCCCGGCCGTTCCGCCAGCGCCAGCAAGCGGCGGTACATCGAGGCCTGCGGGTAGGCCGCCCGGCCGTCGGCCTCGACGGCGGAGGAGAGGCGCCCCGTGCTCCACAGGAGCAGATTGCCGTCGGTCCCTTCGTCGGCGTGCTGATCGCGCTGATCGATCAGCACCGTGTTGTGACTCACCGCGCAGATCGTCCAGGCTCGATCCTTGGTGTGCGCGTAGCCCAGATCGGAGAATGTCTCCCGGCCGTTGGCCCAGAGCAGCATGGCGAGATTGTCCATGTGCTCGTGGCCATAGCCGCCGGAGAACGCGAGATGCACCTGCACCTGGTCTTTCCCCGCACCCGAACCGAGGATTGCGTATCCCATCCCGGGCAGGAGGTGCGGCTCGGAGTTCTGCAACGGTTCACCCTTGTGAGTCCACCAGGTATCGTGGACCGGGGCGTAACGGCCATCGGGCAGGCGCATCAGTTCGGCCACTGCGCGCGCCTTGGGCAAGTCGGGGAACAGAGCGTCGGGGTCCAGGCGCTGGTAATGCTGACCATCTCTCGGTGAGACATAGCCGGCCGGGTCCGAGTACCCGCGCATCGCGTCCAGCGCCGACTGCAGGTACTCCACTGACTGAAGATGATACGAGGGCGTTCCCTCTCGCCAGAAGTGATCGTAGAAGAACTGCTCCCGAAGGAACCGTTTGGCGCGCGCGACTGCATCGTGGATGTAGTCCGGTTCGCCGACGATACGCCCGGCCTGGACCATGCTCTGCCATACCCCGGGCGCCATGTTGGTGAGCTGCTCCGGGTTGAGCAACACCCAGGCCACTGAGCCGCGGATCAGGTCCTTCTCGATACGGGCGCGCATCTCACTGTCGAGCACGCTGCTGTTCGCAATCAGATCGTAAGCCAGCACGAGCTCGTCGGGAACATCCATATAGGCCCACCAGGAGTAGCGCGAGGCGCGGTAATCCGTCACCGGGTACGGCGGCTTCACCTCTGCGCCGAAGAACTGCTTGGGCCGAAACGGGTAGTCGAACTTCGGCACGTAGCCCGGCACGACCCGCGCGTACTGGTCCAGCAGCACCCCGGCCGCCCGCGCATAGCGCTCATCTTTGGTGGCATCGTAGACCTGGGCGAGCCGGTGCGCTACGCCGTCGTAGTAGTGGATCTTCGCGTACCAGACGCGCGCCTCGAAGAAGTACTGTCGGCCCTTCGCATCCTGATAGTAGCGGTAGAGGTGCTCATCCCCGCCTGGCGACTTCACGTGCACCTCGTGTGTCATCGGGTAGTCGGGTGAGGGGTAGATCTTCCCGCAGCTCCTGCAGTGCACGTGCTCGGGGTCATCCGGCGACCACACCATATTGCCCTCCTGCGTGCCGCCCTCGCAGTTCGGGCATCCGCAGAAGTAGAGGCCAGACTGTTTCGGCACCAGCGCGCGAAGGTCGGCCTCCGACATGCTGATGTAGGGAGCCAACTCGGCAGCCATGGTCCGAGCCTCCTCTGTCGAAATACCGCTGGGAAAGATGGGGTGCCTCACCGTGTCAGCCGGGGCCACAGATAGCCCTGTGACCACGAGCACTGCAAGTACAACCCATGTCCGAAGAGCCATGCGTTCCACCATACTCCCGATGCTCTGAGAAACCTTCTCTACACAGGCGGAGCGCCCTCGGGCGCTCCGCCTCATTCCACCTACTCTCTTCACACAGGTAAAGCAGATCTCAGTAGTTCTTCTTCACGTCAACGAAGCAGCACTCCAGGTTCATGATCTGCTTGGGGCCATTGCCGTAGCCGGAGGCGTTGGTGCCATCGAAGAGGATGGCCTCGGAGTCCATCCAGGCAGCATGGCCATCGGCAAATCCAAGGTTCGAGCCGCCCAGGTGGCGGGCCTTACCGTGCGCCTTGCGGAACTCAACATCAGTGCCGAACTGGTAGACACCCTTCCCTCCGCCGCATTGCTGAGTCTGAGGGCAGTTCACCCAGTCATAGCCGCAAGTGGGATCGCAGGCGGCCTGGTCGATGCGGCACACGTCCGGGTAGGCGACGCTGGAGGTGCGCTCGACATCGTTGGCCGTCTGCCCGGCATCGGCGGCAACCACATACTTCACGGGATCCGACACCTGGCTGGTTTTCATGTCCTGAAGGCTGGTGGGACACCCGATCGCCTGCGCGATGCCTCCAGTGGACTCGCTACCGCACGCGCCCTGTGTGATCGAGTCGGTGACCGTGCCGCCCCATCCCGTCGGGTAAGGTCGAGAGCACGGCTGGAGGCGACACAGGTCCCACTTATCTGCCATGTACTGGAACCAGTTGCCGGTCCCATAGCCCCAGTTGATTCCGTAGGAGAGCCAGTTCGCTGCGCTCGGGCAGCGCCACACATCCCGGTTCTTGGTATACTCATCCAAGACCACCGGCCATCGCAGGTAGGGGTTTGCTTGCATCGCGCGACACGATATGCCTCGTGAGCAGCACCCCATCTTGTTCGTGAGCCACTGCAGCACGTTCGCATTGTGCTCGCCGGGCGGGAACCGGTCGTAGTCACTCAAGTACATCTGCACCGCCATGGCGATATTCTTGACGTTCGACAGGCACTGAATCTTGCGGGCCGATTCGCGCGCCCGCGCGAACACGGGGAACAGCATGGCTGCCAGGATCGCAATGATCGCGATCACCACTAGCAACTCGATGAGAGTGAATCCCTTCCGTCTCGTGCTCATCGCGTTTCTCTCCTCGTGGGACAACGGTTGCGCTGCAAGACGATCGGGACGCCTACGCGCCGCCTGTGCTCACCTCCTCTCCGCAGCTAGATCCGGAATCCAGCCGCTC
>JBEKKD010000449.1:0-3995 GCA_050010895.1 Armatimonadota bacterium | reverse complement strand
CGTGGCGATGGCGCGGGCGATGAACACTGACATCTGGTCGCGGGTCACCTGGTCGGTCGGTTTGTAGGTGCCGTCGGAGTAGCCCTTCACCACGGCCTTGCTCACCGCGTACTCCACGTACTAGAATGCCCAGTAATCGGTCGCCACATCGGAGAATGTGGCGGTGGATGGGCCCGCTGGTACCGCGGCATCCCCGCCAGCCAACGCGCGGGAGATGTAGACGGCCATCTGGTCGCGGGTGACTGGATCGGTGGGTTTGTAGGTGCCGTCGGAGTAGCCCTGTACGATGCCAGCGGCATATGCCGCCTCAATCTCCCAGAGCGCCCAGTAAGGATCGGAGGCCGAGGAACTCACGTCCGAGAAATCGCTCGCAGGCAGTGGGTAGGCGAGCCCCATGAGATCGAGCTCACTCGCCTCTCCGGTGACCACCTTGTTCGTGGCATCGCGGGAGATCGTGACTTTTTCCCACTGCGCTGTCGCGGCGTCGTAGAGCAGCATGGCAATGTGGCTCTCCGCGGTGGCAGCAATCTCCGCGTCCGCGTAGCTCATCGCCACCGTGGCCGGCCCAGTCGCCTGCGCCGTGCTGGTGATCTGGTAGAAGTTGTCGAGCCGGAGGTAGGATGTCGGGAGCGTGGGCGGGTTATTGTCCAGGATGATCGTGGTCACACCAGGCGCGAGCACCTGAGAGAAGGTCACCGTCGTGTTGTCCACCGTCACCTGCGGGTGGTCGGGCAGCGTGTTGTCACCGTCCCAGCTGTGATAGTACTCAGAGGCCTGGTTGTTCGTGATCCTCGTCAGGTCACCAGTCGCCACGTCAAGCAGCCAGAGCTCGACCTGCTGGGCACAGAACAGGCCTGTCGGGTTGAGGGGGAGCGCGGCTCGGAAGAGGATGCGCGTGCCGGTGGGCGACCATCTCGGTTCCGAGGGTCCGACACCCACCTGAACGATCATGGCCGGATCGACCCCGGGCGGGAACGTCGAACCATAAAGAGCCACCTGGGTGGCCACGTCAGCGTCGCTGATGAACCGCTCAAAGAGCACGCGGGGGTTGGCCCCGTCTCTGTCTGTGAGCAGGAGCCGGCGCCACATGCCGGTCTGACCGCTGTCCGTCCCCACATCGTAGGTGGTGGAGATGATGGCGGCGCCATCGCGGGACCAGTCAGGAAAGTCACCTACATTCGGCAGGGGAACGAGGCCAGTCCCATCGGCGTTGATCGCGATGGTGTTGGCGAGGCCATTCTGCCAGCACGCCAGGCGGTCACCGTTCGGCGCCCACGCGGGGTAGGTTGTGGTTGGTGCCTCTGGCGGAGTCACCGGGTGGGCGCCGGTGCCGTCCGCGTTGATGACCCAGACATGGAACCCGGCCTTGCACGCGACGAGATCGGCCGTCGGGTCGGCATGTTGGAAGGCGATCTGCCGCGCGTCAGGCGACCAGACCGGGTTGCAGTTTACCCCTCCCAGGCCGGCCAGTGCGGTCAGGTTGATGATGTCCGAGCCATCAATCCGCGCGGTCGTAATATCGGACCGGGTCTCCGGCCAGGCATCGGTGAAGCTGTAGGCCACCCGGTCCGTGTACGGGGAGATCTCGCCCCGGACGAATTGGACGGGGGCCGGGACGCGGTTATCCGACATGCCCTCGAGGAAGTAGACGCCGAGGGGATCAACAGTGGCGCTCACCAGGATCTTCCCCTCGATGGGTACCGGGGGAGTGCCAGCCATCGCGACCGACACAGAGAAGCAGCAGGAAAACGCCAGGAACAGGGATGAAACCATCCATCGCAGCGTCATCGGTACCCCTCCAGCTGCTGCGCCGGAGCGCAGACCCTCAGAGTGCGGCCCGCGCACGCAGGCCGGCCCGTCGACTATAGCACTCGGCAGGCACGCAAGCAAGCCCGCACCCGGCTGAGGCGCCCTAGACCATCCCTCTGGTCGTGATGTTCCCTCCCGCGGGGGAAGGACCCACGCCCCGGTTCGCCGAAGCCACGTCAGACAGCCCCTGGGCACCCCGGGACTCGGGCTAACCCCCTCGGCTCTGGTCCCTCGTCCGGGGGTCTGTCGCGCCTGCCATTCCGCTCTCGGCGCATGCCACAACGGTTATTGAGCTTCCAGCATACACCTGCTCGACTTCTGAGATGACTCCCAGAAGGGCCCTTGGCAAGGAACCACCGGCTTCCGGCCGGCGTCTAAGAGGCACCAACGCCTTTCGGAGGCTTGCCATGCGGGCCAAGCTGATTCCCGTCACTCTCCTGGTCGTGTTCGCGGCTGCATGTCTGCTCGCCGCTGGCGCAGCCAGACCGCGGCCCAGGATCGCACCGCCGAAGGCGTCCTCTTCCCCGGTGAAGGATGCCGTCGAGCAGCTTCGCGCCCCCGAGCCGGAGGACCGCATCGCCGCCCTGCGCGTCCTCGCGGCCGATGCTGCGAACGCGGGTCCTGCCATCCCCATGATCGTCGGGCTGTTGAGCGACTGCGGCGAGACCGGCGAATGGACGCGGCCGGAGCGCGTCTCCGACGCGGCAGTGTCCGCGTTGGTTGCAGTCGGACGGCGGCGATCGGACCGCTGGCAAAGGTGCTCGACAGCGGCGACGTGCTGGTGAAGCGACGGGCGGCCGTCGCGCTCGCCCTGATGAGCAACAACGAGGCGAATGAGGCGCTCATCGCGGCCTCCGGCAAGAAGGGTGTGGGCACACGGCGCGCGGCGGTAGCCGTCCTCCGCGGCGACTCGTCGGAGGTGACCGCGGCGCTGGTGCGATTGGTGAAGGATCCCGACGCGATTGTCAGGATGCGCGCCGTCAACGGCCTCCCGATGGAGAGGGGCGCCGTTCCCCTCGATGCCGTGATCGCAGCCCTCAAGGACACGGACGCGCGAGTTCGCATGGCCGCGGTGAGCGCCCTCGCGATGGTGCCTGAGTCGAGGGCACGGGAAGCCCTGCTGCCGCTTCTGAAAGACCAGGACCCCGCCGTTCGCGTAGCGACGGCGCGGGCGCTGGGGTCACAGGGAAACAGCTGGGATGCGAGCGCCCTGGTAGCGCTCCTCGGCGATAGTGACCCACAGGTGCGCGCGGCGGCCGCAGATACGCTCGGGTCAACGATGGGCCGGGGCGCAGTCGAGCCATTGATCGCGGCGCTGAAGGACCCCAGCGATCAGGTGAAGGAGGCCGCGGTTTCCGCCCTGTCGGATACCGGAGATCGACGTGCTCGCGAGCCGCTGCTGGCCGCTTTCGGCGATCAAGCGGTGGGGGTGAGGCTGGCGGTGATCGGTGCGGTTGGAGAATCGAAAATGCGGCCTGTCGTCGAGATGCTCACTCGCGCTCTCAAGGACCCGAGCCCGGAGGTGCGGCTGGCGGCCCTCACGAGGCTGAGCAATCTCGCTCCTCAGTTGGGCATACGCGCCAAGCCGGTCAGGAGCGCTATCGCCGACATGATCGCCGACCAGGATCCTCGGATACGGGTGGCGGCGATCCAGTTCGTGGGGACCGACGACCGCCGCGTGCTCGATCTATTGCTGACGGCTGCGCGCGACCCCCAGCCGCGGGTTCGGCAGGCCGCCATCGGGGCCATCGGTCACTGGGAGGAGCCGCGGACCTCCGAGGCGCTCACCAAGGCGCTGCGCGATCCTGACCCTGACGTCCGACTCTACGCGGTTGAAGCACTGGGTCAGTTCGCACGGCTGGCCCCCGTCAAAGCTCTGATCGGCGCGCTCGACGATCCCTCGAGGAACGTCCACATGGCCGCGATCAGGGCATTGGGCCGCTCCCGCGACCCGCAGTCGGTGAAGGCGCTGATCGATGCGCTGCACGACGGCAGTTGGGAGTTCAGGGGAGCCGCGGCCGCCGCGCTGAGCGGAACCTGGAGCGATGACGCCATCAATGCTCTGGCGGCGGCGCTCCGGGATTCGAGCGTGTCTGTGCGAGAGGCCGCCGTGCAAGCGCTGGGACGGACCCAGAACGACAAGGTCGTGGGACCGCTCATCGGTGCGCTGCAGGACTCGTCGCCCG
>JBEKKD010000448.1:0-4009 GCA_050010895.1 Armatimonadota bacterium | reverse complement strand
GTGGGCGGAAGTGAGACCGCCGGGCCGACGGTGTAGTTGGGCATGGCCGCGGTGAAGACGACCGCGCGGGCGATGGCGCTGGCCGCATCGTGGTCAGGCATGTAGTCCACGGGATAGTGCGTGACCACGCAGTCCGGATCGACCGCCCGCATCAGCGCCACCGCGGCCGCCCGAAGTTCGTCGTTGTCGAAAATCCGCAGATCGTTGCCCTCCAGGCAGTGGAACGTCCCGCCCAGCTTCGCGGCCGCGTCCTGCGCTTCCTTGCGACGGCGCTGCGAGATGGCATTCGGCGATTCCTCCGCCGTGCCGCAGTCTCCCACTCCCGCGGTGGCGATATGCACCCGCCAGCCGCGGTTCGCCAGCAGCAGCAGCGTCCCGCCGCACCTGAACTCTGCATCATCGGGGTGCGCGCACAGCGCCAGAATCGTCTTCGGTTCGGTCGTCATACCTGTGATCTCCCACTCGCCTTCGAGCCGTCAGCTCTTCCCGTCCTTGATCTTCCTGGCGCGCTCCGGGCTGACGACCATCGCCTTCTCCTTCTCCATCGGGATGGGCTCGTCAGGCGAAGGCATCGCCGGGTACTCCGGCATGCCGATGTTCTTCACCAGGTCGGCGATCGTGACGCGCTGCCCGGTGGCTATCGATCGGTTCGCGGCGACGCCGGTGAGGATGGAGTACGCGCCTCCCCGGTGGTCGGCGGCCCGCTTGTACTTGTCCGCAGGCGGGTTCACGGCGAACAGATCGTCGAGCAGGCGCGGGTCGCCGCCGCCGTGGCCGCCCTCTCCCGTCCACACCTCGACCGGATAGGCCTCCTTGAAGTGCGGGAACACGCGGATGGTGGTTCCCGCCGCCAGCAGTTCGCCCGGTACCGTGCCATCGCCGCTGATATACACCGTCTCCTCGGACTTGTGCTCCAACCGCCCCCTACTGCCGTTGAAGTTGACGATGTGGCCCTCCCAGGGCATGAAGGCGTTCAGCGAATAACTCATTTTCGCGCCGGTATTGTAGGCGACCACGGCCTGCATCGAATCTTCGATGTCGATCAGCCCGCTGAACACGCACCGATCGCGGAAATACCCGTCGTACTGCTCGTTGTCGAGATACAGCTCCTTCATATGCCCCCGCGTGCGCAGGTCGAGGAAGAACGTGCACTGGGTCGCCTCCGGGCAGTCCAGGCAGCGCTCCGAGCGGTTCTTGAGACCGTACCGATCCGCCATCTGCGGCGTGTAGAACTTCCGATGCCCCATCGCAAACACCGATTCCGGCACCGCGGACAGCCACCAGTTCACCAGGTCGAAGTGGTGCGTCGCTTTATGCACCAGCAGGCCACCCGAGTTCTCCTTGTTGCGGTGCCAGCGGCGGAAGTAATCGGCCCCGTGATGGGTATCCAGCAGCCACTGGAAATCCACGGACAGAATGTCGCCGATGACACCTGACATGAGCAGGTCTTTCACTTGCGTCGCCGGCGGCGCGTACCGGTAATTGAAGGTGACGCGGCAGCTCTTGCCGGTCTTCGCCACTGTATCCACGATCCGCTGGCACTTCACCTCATCCGTCGTCATCGGCTTCTCGGTGATGACGTCGCACCCCAACTCCATCGCCCGGCAGATGTAGTAGTCGTGCCAGCAGTCCTTGGTGGTGACGATCACCGCTTCCGGCTTCTGCTCCTGGATCATCCGGTCGAAGTCCGCGTCACTATAGGCCACTGCCTTCGATCCCTTTGACTCCACATAGGACAGGGCTCGCCGCAGCCGGCCCCCGTTGTTGTCGCACAACCCGACCATCTCGCAATGGTCAGAGTACGTCTCCACCACCGCGCTCAGGCACATCCATGCCCGCCCGCCAAGCCCCACCTGCGCAAATCGCTTCTTACTCGGCATTCCTCTCTCCACGTGCGTGCTGACGCAACCGCTCCGCACGGCCGAGTTATTCCGCTCGCGCGGTTGTTCGCCCTGCCCGCCCGCGCCGGAAGGTCAGCATGCGGGTTCAAGCGAATCGCGTGGCATCCTGCATCGGAGGGCCGGACGTGCCTACACCGCTTCCCAGAGCCGATCGCCGCGCCACCAACCTGCGCACACTCGACGACCACTTCGAGATGCCGCGCTTCAAGACATTGAAGGAATGGGAGGCGCGGGCCCGCGACCTGCGCACTCACATCCTCGCCGTCAACGGTCTGCTGCCCATGCCGGAGCAGGGGCCGCTGAACGCCCACGTGTTCGACACCAAGGAGTACGCCGATTACGCCGTCTCCAAAGTCCACTTCGAGAGCCACCCCGGTCTCCTGGTGGCCGGCAATCTGTTCGTGCCCCGCGGGAAGAAGGGGCCGTTCCCCGCGGTCCTCAACCCGCATGGCCACTGGCAGAAAGGCCGCTTCGCCAATGAGGAGAGTGGCACCGTTCTGGGCCGCGGCATCAGCTTCGCCCGCCAGGGATATGTCGCGTTCTGTCACGACATGGTCGGCTACAACGACTCCCTCCAGGTCGAGCACCGCAAGGAGAGCGACCGGCAGCGCCTCTGGGGCTTCGGCCAGATGGCGCTCCAGCTCTTCAACAGCATCCGCGCGGTCGATTTCCTCCAGTCGCTGCCGAAGGTTGACCCCGACCGGATCGGCTGTACCGGCGAATCCGGCGGGGGCACGCAGACCTTCATGCTCATGGCCATCGACAGCCGCATCAAAGTGGCCGTACCGGTGGTGATGGTCTCGGCGATCATGCAGGGCGGCTGCGTCTGTGAGAATAACCCCACGCTCCGGCTCGAGACCACCAACCCCGAGATCGCGGCCCTGATGGCCCCCCGGCCCCAGCTTCTCATCTCCTGCACCGGCGACTGGACCAAGAACACCCTCGAAGTCGAGTATCCCTTCATCGAGAGCATCTACAAGCTCTACCGCGCCCAGGATCGCGTCGCGGCGGTTCGCTTCGAGGCCGATCACAACTACAACCTCGCCAGCCGCAACGCCGCCTACCCCTTCTTCGCCAGGTGGCTCCTGGAAGCGAAGCATCCCGATGAGTTCGTCGAGAAGCCGTACCGGCTCGATACCAAGAAGACCTATTCGGTTTTCGCCAAGGGCGCTTTCCCCAAGTCCGCGCCGGTGGGGGAGAAGCTGTTCGACACGCTCATTCGCGAGCGCACGCAGCGGATCGGCGAGATGCTGCCAAGCGACAGGAAGCAGCTCAAAGCGTTCCAGGCGACGGTGGCGCCGGCGATGAGCCATCTCCTCATGGCCAGCGTGCCGGAGGCGAAGGACGTGAGGGCCGTCAGGGAGAGCGCTCGCACCGCCGGCGGGATCAGTATTCAGCGCCTGACCCTCACCCGCCCCGCGGTCGGCGACCGCGTCCCGGCACTCCTGCTCAAGCCGACGAAAGAGCCGCGACCGCTGGCGACTCTCGTGGTGTCCGATCGCGGCAAGGACGCGTTCCTGAACCCCGACGGCAGCTATCACCCCCTCGTCGACAGCCTGCTGCGCGCCCGACACCCGGTGCTACTCATTGACCCCTATGGGATCGGGAAGTCGAAGATACCGGCGAGCCGCGACACGCGCGCCGCGAAGATCAACCACTACCTGACCTACAACCGTTCCGATGATGCCAACCGCATTCAGGACATTCTTACCGGCCTCGGCTATCTCCGATCGCTGCCCGCGGTGGAGAAGGTCGACCTCACCGGGCTCGGCAATGCAGGCCTGTGGTCGTTGTTCGCGCGGACGCAGGCGCCGTTCGTGCACCGAACCATCGTGGACCTGGCTACCCCCCGCCTCACCGGCGATCGGGACTTCCTCGATCGCCTGCTGGTGCCGGCCATCCGGAACATCGGCGGCGTGCTCACCGCGGTGGCGCTGATCGCACCCGCCATGATGTGCCTGCTCGCCCCGGGGAAGTGGTTCGACCTCGCCGCCGCGCAACGAATCTACGCCGCCGCAGGCAAGCCGAAGGGCCTGTGCCTGCATGAGCAGATGCCCTCGGTGTTTCGGCAATAGAGGTCTGACCCCTGTTCTTGGGTCGGTGGAATG
>JBEKKD010000447.1:0-5072 GCA_050010895.1 Armatimonadota bacterium | reverse complement strand
CCCAGCTCGCCCCCAGGGCTGCCGTGCGCCATGCGAGGCGAAGCGGCTGCTCTCTTCCCCAGCGGATGACCAGGTACAGGGCCGGGATCATGGCGACGGTTTCGCGGTTGAGTGTTCCGAGCAGCACGAGCGGGATAAGGAGCAGATCGCGACCCAGAGCCAGCGCCCAGAAGGCGAGCACGAAGACGAGGAGGTTGATCGGGTCGCTTTCCTGGACTACTCGGAAGAACGTAAACGGGATGATCGCGGCAAGGAGGAACGACCCCGCAGCGGCCGCGGAACTCGTGACCCACATGCGCAGGTAGCGGTCAAAGACGAACAAGGCAATGCCGGTAACAGCGCCACGAAGGACGAGGTAGGCGGTGTAGACGCTCTGGTCGGGAAGGACCGTCCTGATGGCTTCAGCCAAGTACGGCGTGAGCAGGCGGTACTGGTTCGGGGCGGGCGCCGTCCCATCCAGCATCTGCATGTGCCACGACGGGAGCGTGCGGAAATCGGTGATCCGCGTCCAGACAAGCGCTATGGTCGCGCCCAGCCCCAGATATAGCAGCAGGAACGCAACCCAGCTCCTCTCAAGTTCCACAACGGCGCCTGCCGGCCTATGCGCAGGCTTCTCTTTCGTGGCGGAAGCTGACCTCATGCGTGCTCCGCCCCGAACGGCACGAGTCCAGTCCGGTACATCTATGATCGGTCCTTGCTCAGCTCCGTTTCTATTGCGGCCCTGAGGCCGGCCTCGTCGATCTGGCCGTCGTACCTCACTGCATCAATATACACCGTGGGCGTGCCATTTACCCCGCTCCTCAGGCCCTGCATTTTCTGTTTTCTTATCTTTGCCGCCAATGATTCGTCAGTCATGTCGCGCTGGAACCGGCCGATGTCCAGTCCCAGCCCCCGGGCATACGCGACGAGGTTCGGCTCTCCAAGCGCTCCTCTCGACTCCATCAGACGCCGGTGCATCTCCCAGAACTTCCCCTGCCGGCCAGCCGCCTCTGCCGCCAGGGCAGCGCCGTCGGCCAGTGGGTGGATGCTGACGACGGGGAAGTGACGGACAACGAAGCGGAGCACTGGTAGTCCGCGTACTCGACCAGCGCGAGCGCGTCCGCAGGCCCGCGGGACCAATCCGCATCCGACACGAGATCCTTCAGCCGGTGCACGAAATCATCTGTCATGTCGGCGTCTTCATCTTCTCGAGCGCCTCGAGAAGCCGGTCTGCGCCGGGGTTCTTGGTGAGCTCGGACACGTAGCTGAAGCGCACAACGCTGCCGGAGCCGATGATGAAGAGCGCCCGCTCGGCGATACCGTCACTGCGCATGACACCGTACTGGGCCGCGATCGCGCCTTGGGGATGAAAGTCGGATAGAACGGGGAAGCTGAGGTTGTTTTGCTTGGCAAACGCCTGCTGCACCCACCTGCTGTCAACCGAGATCCCGACGACCTCGGCCCCCATCTGGCGGAATTCCTCCTTCACTTCCTGATACAGGTTCAGTTCGCTGGTGCACACGGGACTGAAGGCAGCCGGGAAGAACGCCAGTATCACGTAATCGTTTTCCTTCAGCAGGTCCGACAGCTTGGTCTTTCCGGTCGAACCCTCTAGCTCGAAATCAGGGGCCGTGCTCCCGACAGGCAATGCCGTCATCGGTGTCACCTCCGAATCCTAGATGGATGTGATGTTCTCCACGCCGGCGCGCCGGCCTTGCTGCACGCGGCCACCAGTGTCACAGGAAGCTACCAAGGGATGGGCATTCGGAGCACGAGGGCAAACGCGGACCGTCGCTCACGTGCATCCCGGGCTCTGGGCGACAGAATGGGCCCGGCTACATGATCTCGCTCATGGCCGGACCCGCGGCGCCTGCTGAGTAGAACGGATTGCCATGGATCTCGTCGCCCAGGATGACGATGGGGTGTGTGCGGAAGGCGGCGACGACCACGGAACCCGAAACCTGTCGGCGGTCGAACTGGCACACGAGCACCACCGGCAGGCTGGCAACCTGGTACGTCAGCTCGGACTCGAACTCTTCCCAGACGTCGGGGTCGATCCGACTGCCCTTCAGCCACGACATATCAGTCGTGATGCGCATCATGTCATAGCCGATCCGCCGGCCGTCATCCATCAATGCCCGAAGGAGGTCCATGGTGCGTTTCGGCTCAAACAGCCCGTCCTGGAGGTAGAAATCCAGATCGGAAATGGTGACGAGCTGGCCCGCCGCCTCCAGAGTCTGGAGATCCGCTCCGGCGTCACTGAGCGCCGCTCGGAGCTGCCTCACGGAGGGCTCCGAAGAGACCCAGACGCAGCGCTGCTCGGCTCGTATGCCCTGCAGCATGAACCCGCCCATGATCTCCATCTGCTGCGTGGGCCAGTCGAAGATGGCACAGATGTGATCTCCCCAGGAGAAGCTGAAGCCGCCATACCCGAAGTCGATGCCGTGTACCATGTCATCTCTCGACAGGACTATTCGGCACCCCTGCTGACAAGCCTGCCGAAGACGGTGCGCGGAGGACAGGGCATGGGCGGGCTCCCACTCTTTAGGGTAGTCAGTCGGTCGCTGTGAGTGGCGCTGCGGTGGCTGCGGGAGCAGGCGCCAGATCGAGATGAAGCTGCTCGGCGGCTGCCCGGTGCTTCCGCAGCACGTCGCTGAATCGTCCCTGACGCTGCCCACCGATGAGAAGGAAGGGGGCCGCCCGACCCGTGGCCACGCCGATCTCGCGTAGATCTTCAAGCGATCTCAGTCGGTCCCCCAGACGCGCCTCCAGTATGCGATCTGCTGACTTTGGGCCGATACCCGGAATGCGCAGCAGGGCGGCGCGGCCGGCATCGTTGACTTCGACGGGGAAGAGGTGCGGGTGGCGCAGCGCGAAGGCGAGCTTTGGGTCCATGGTGAGCGGCAGGTGGCCGTCCTCGTCGAACGTGATCTCACCCAAGTCGAAGCCGTAGAACCGGAGCAGCCAGTCTGCCTGGTACAGGCGATTCTGCCGCATCGGCGGCGCCGGCGGCTCGCCGTCAAGAGGCGTGTCCGGAATAGGCCGAAAAGCGGAGAAGTAGGCCCTGCGCAGGCCCACGCTGCGTCGCAAGGCTTCGCTCGCGCTGAGCAACTGGCGATCGGTTTCGCCGGCAACGCCGACTACGAACTGCGTCGTCTGGCCGGACTTGAGGCTGCCAGGTCGGGCCTTCTCGGATGCCTGGCGTATCCAGTGCATGCGCGTGATCACGTCTTCAGCAAGCCGCTTGTTTGCTGACAGACGATCCAATGCTTTCTGAGTTGGCGCCTCCATGTTGATCGACACGCGATCGGCCAGCTCGACAGCTCTCTCCACCATATCGTATGGCGCGCCGGGCAGGACTTTCAGATGCACATAGCCGCGGAATCCATGCTTCTCCCTGAGGGCCTCAACAGCCGTAAGCATCCCGCCCATCGTCTCGCTTGCCGAGCCATGAACGCCAGAGCTGAGAAAGAGCCCATTCACCAGTTGCCTGCTGTACAGGCGCCGGAACGCTGCCACGAGCTCGTCCGGTTTGAAGGAGTGCCGATGACAGCGGCGGTCTGCACGATTGGCGCAGTAGTAGCAGTCGTAGCGGCAGGCATCGGTCATCAGTACTTTCAGCACGGAGAGCGTGCCGCCGCCCGGAAGAAGAAGTCGCGTGATCGAGGGAGTGAAGCGATCTGCCTGAGAGCCGCCGCAGAAGGAGCTACAGGCATCGTACTCCGCAGCCGCAGATAGGGACACCAGCTTGTCGTCGAGCATTGCCATTCAGTGCTGCCCTCGCGAAGCTACCACACTGCGGACTCATTGTCAAACGTCCGTTTGAGTTAGGACGGCCGGGTGGAGTGGATGGGTCGGCAGTCGAGCAGGAGGAGAAGCGACGGGGGCACTTGCCTCTGCCGAAGTGGTCCGGGCGCCTGGGCAAAAACGTGGAATAAGCCGGTTGGTGAGTAGGCCAAGTCCACGTCGAGGTGATACCAAATGGGGGGCCGGTGTGAGGATTTGGCCGATCGACTGTGGCCGGAGAATCTGCAAGACGTGCAGGACAATCTCAGCAGATCGGCCGGCATTCCGATGCTGTTCGCCCATGTGTCAGGGCGCCCGTTGGCTGCGTGTGAGGATCTCACCGCTTTCTGCCGCGCGTTCACACAGTCTGTCGCACTCTCGCGGCCGTGTCTTGGGTGCGGTCGCCTCAGCAGTGATCGCGAGGTCGCGATCGCGCCAGATCGCCTCCACGCTTTCATCTATGTGTGCCCGCTAGGGCTGGTAGACGTCGCGATCCCCATCAAGGCCATGGGGGAGGTCATCGGCCACTTGGTCACCGCGCAGACCCGGCCCGACGATCCTCTCTCCCTCGACGATGCCCGCGGGTCGCCGGACTCGGAGGAGTGCTCTTCGCTCCTCGCCGAGGCGCCGGCGCGGACGGAGGCCGAGCTGATGGAGATGGCATCCAGGCTATCCACCGTGGCATGGCTGACGGGCGCTCTGGTCGCCTCCCGACGCCGAAACCTGCGACTTGCCGACCATATCCGCGAGCAGAAGCGCGTCCTCCAGCGATACGTCACGACTGATGCGGTCACCGGCGTCTCCAATCGCCGCCACTTCTGCTCATCGCTCCGTATGGAGACCGCGCGAGCGCGGCGCTACAAACGGAACCCCTCGGTCGCGGCACTCGATGTTGAGGATTTCCGGAGAACGAATGAGGAGTTCGGCCACGACGTTGGCGACGCCATCCTGCGAAGTCTCGCGGAATGTCTCGTCTCCACGGTGCGGCAGACCGATCTTGTCGGCCGCGTGGGCGGCGACGAATTCGCGATCCTGTTCCCGGAAACCACGCGTGCGGAAGCGATGATCGCGCTCGCGCGCATCTATGGGCAGATCGACGATCTGAATGCCTCGGGAGAACTGCCCGTAGAGGTGCGAGTCACCGCCGGCGCGGTTGACAGGTCAGCAGAGGCGGATGATCTACTTGCCGCAGCGGTGAAGGCCGAGCAGCAGATGCGCCCGCTGGCAGGAACGGTGACCTGAGGTGCCGGAGGTCAGACCACGCGGCGGCGCCGGCAATACTCCCAGGTGACTTCGCTCACCCGCGG
>JBEKKD010000446.1:0-4013 GCA_050010895.1 Armatimonadota bacterium | reverse complement strand
GACGATGACGACGGCGAAGTAGAGCGTGAAGAACGCGATTGACGTGGGCCCGCTGAAACAGATCCAGAGAGAGATCAGAACCACATCCACGGCCACGATCACCAGGCGCGGGAAGGGCAGGCCGCGCACGTGGATGATGAAGAGCGCGAGGTTGTAGACGGCGGCGGAGATGACCGCGGCCGCCAGCAGCATCCCCCCGGTGCCGCGAGCTTCCATGAACTGAGGGGAGAACAGGACGATCAGCAGGAAGATAGTGCGGAATACCGCGATCACGATCTCGGTATCGCGGCGAACGTGGGGCTCTGGCAATGGAGATGGCGCAGCAGGCGTGGTCATGCGGGTTCTTGCACGTCGGCACCTTCTCTGGCGCGCGCCGGAATCCTGCCCTCGCCGCGGCGTGAAGGCGCAACGCCTGTGCGCTGGAACTCCACGCCTCGCTCGGCGGTCCAAATGCGGCAGAGGTGCGCCCGGACGCCGAACGACAGAGGGAATGGTCGCAGGCAGACCCGCCGATGCCCGGGGATAGGAGAATCGTGCGGGGTTGTGGTAAGAAGAACATTGGTGTCCCTTTGAGGCGAGGGGACGCCGCTGCCGCCTGGTTCTGGCCGTGCGTGCAGGATGCGTCGAGGCGAGGGCAAATCTGTCGTCCTGACTCCTACGCTTTGTTGCCTCGGATAGTGACGAATGGGCGAGGATAAGGGGGGTAGCGCGAGGATGCGAATCTGCATGGCCCCGCGAATTCGGCTCACGATTCTGAGCTTTCTGATATTCGCTGTCGCAATAACAGGCGCATCGCTCGCAGCGCGCAAGCGCGCCGCGACGGCGTCTCCATCAGCGCTTCGCAAGAAGTACGAACGCATCGAGGCCAATCGCGAGCGCACTGCCCGCAACCTCCGCGTCGTGAAGCGCCGGCTGCGCGAGAATCAGCGCCAGATCCACGAGATCAGGCAGAACCTCGACTCCACGGCCGCTCAGTACACGGTCGTCACCCGGAACGTGCGCAGCGCGCGCTCCGATCTCGCGGAAGCCGTCTCGCAGTATCGCGCGGCAGAGACCCGCCTGGAGGGCCACAAAGAGGATGTCTCCGACCGGCTGGTCGCCATGTACGAGCTCGGCGAAGCGCGGCCGGTCGAGGTGCTGCTGCAGGCCACCAGCTTCACCGATTTCGCGAACCGCCTCTACCTGCTGAACCAGGTTGTCGAGCGCGACGCGGAGCTGATCGATGATTACGAAGACGCGCAGACGTCGGCCGATCAGCATCGAGCGAATGTCGCCGCCGAAGAGCGCCGGCTATCCCAGCTTCAGAGCCAGGTGCGGGATCAGAAGGATCGGCTGACGGATTGGCGGGATGCCGCTACCGAAAAGCAATCGCGCCTCATGACGGACAAGGCATCCTACGAGCGCGATCTCGCCGAGCTGGAGCAGAACTCCCACGAAGTCGCCGCAATGTTGGAGCGCCTGGAGCACACCCGCGGCGGCCAGGCCCGCCTGGCGAAGCCCTGGAAGGGCAGCCTCATCTTCCCGGTGCAAGGACATATCACATCGGGCTTCGGGTACCGCACTCATCCCATCTACCACGTGCGCAAGCTGCACACCGGTATCGATATCGGCGCCTCCTATGGTGCGCCCATCCACGCGGCCGCCGGCGGTGTCGTGGTGTTCGCCGGCAGATGGGGCGGATACGGGAACTGCGTCATTATCGATCACGGAGGCGGCCTGTCCACGCTCTATGGTCACTGTTCCAGCCTCTCGGTGAGCGAAGGCCAGGAGGTGAAGCAGGGGCAGAAGATCGCCGCTGTCGGAGCCACAGGCCTTGCGACCGGTCCGCACTTGCACTTCGAGACCCGCCGCAACGGCCGCCCGGTCAACCCCTCGGGGTTCTAATGACTTTCGCCCAAAGAAGTAAGGGCGAAAGTCGTCAGAAGACCAGCGAATACCTGAAAGAAGACGTTCGCCCGATGTTACTTTGTTGGGCGAACGTCCGTAATCGGGATATCGGTCGCTCCCGCTTACTCCGGTCTTTCGGGACGTCGCTTTCGAAAGCGCAGGCGCTCCCTCCGCCTCCCCGACTTCTCGACTCCTCGCACCGCGGTTTGACACTCCCTCGGCCCGAAGAGTAAAATCCCATCATCGCTGCCGCTTTCGCGATGCACGATGATGTCGGGTTGGGCAGGAGCTCGCCTCCTGCCCCTGCCGTTACCCCAGGACTGAGAGGAACGAGGCTGTGAACGACCTTCTGCTCTACGACACCACATTGCGGGATGGTGCGCAGACTGAGGGCATTTCGTTCTCGGCCGACGATAAGGTCAAGATCTCCCACAAGCTCGACGAACTCGGCGTTCACTACGTCGAAGGCGGCTTTTCCGCGCCGGGCAATCGCACTGATATGGAGTTCTTCGAGCGCATGCGCGAGCGGCCGCTGAAGCGCGCTCGGCTCGTCGTCTTCGGCATGACTCGCCGCGCCGGCACGACCGCCGAAGACGATCCCGCGATGCGCAATCTCGTCGCCCTTGGCGCGCCCGTGGCCGCGCTCGTGGGGAAGTCCTGGGACTTGCACGTGACCTCGGTCCTCAAAGTCGACCTCGCCGAGAACGTGAAGATCATCCAGGACTCGATCCGTTTCGTGAAGTCCCACGGCATCGAGGCCGGGTTCGACGCCGAGCACTTCTTCGACGGCTTCAAGCACAACCCGGCCTACGCGCTGGAGTGCCTCAAGGCTGCCGAGGATGCCGGCGCTGACTGGATCTGCCTCTGCGATACCAACGGCGGCGCGCTGCCCCAGGACGTCGCGGCCGCGGTGGCGCGAGTGCGCGAGGCCGTCAGGGCGCCATTGGGCATCCACGCCCACAATGACAGCGACGTCGCAGTTGCCAACACGCTCGTCGCCATCGACGCGGGGTGCGCGATGGTGCAGGGCACCATCAATGGCTACGGCGAGCGAACCGGCAACGCCAATCTCTGCTCGATCATCCCGAACCTGCAGATCAAGATGGGTCGCCGCTGCCTCGCCGACGAGCAGCTTGCTCAGCTCTACGAGGTCGCGCACTACATCGCCTCCGTGGCGAATATGCCGCCGCCGGAGCGCGACGCCTATGTCGGCCGCAGCGCCTTCTCCCATAAGGGTGGGATGCACGTGGATGGTATGCTGAAGAACCCGCGCACCTACGAGCACGTCACCCCCGAGCAAGTCGGCAACGAGCGCCGCTTCCTGGTCTCGGACCAGGCGGGGCGCAAGGCGGTCGTGTTCAAGGCGCAGGCGCTCGATCTGGGGCTGGACAAAGACTCGCCGCAGGCGCAGGCGATCATGGCGCGGCTGAAAGAGATGGAGCACGCCGGCTATCAGTTCGAGGGCGCGGAAGCGTCGTTCGAGCTGATGGTGCGAAAGAGCGTCGGCATGTATCAGCCGCGGTTCGATCTCGAAGGCTTCCGCGTCATCGTCGAGAAAGACCGCAACGGCGAGATCAAGACCGAGGCGACGATCAAGCTGCACGTCGACGGCGAGCCCGAGCACACCGCAGCAGAAGGCGACGGCCCGGTGCACGCCCTCGACAACGCCCTCCGCAAGGCGCTCGAACGCTTCTACCCCGAGCTCAAGGGCATCAGGCTGACCGACTTCAAAGTGCGGGTGGTTAACGCCCCCGAGCAGGCCACCGCCGCGGCGGTGCGCGTCATGGTGGAATCCCGCGCCGGCGCCCGCACCTGGACCACCGTCGGCGTCCACACCAACATCATCGAAGCAAGCTGGCAAGCCCTCGTCGACGGCGTCGAATACGGCCTCCTCCAGATCAGCGAGAACGGCCTGCACGTGGACCTGGAAGAGGGGACGAAGAGCTAGCCGGGCGCGCCGACGCGCGTCTACCCCCGCCGTCTAGGGACGTTCGCCCAATGAAATAACATTGGGCGAACGCTTCTTCCAGCCATTCGCTGGTCTTCTGATGACTTTCGCCCTTACTTCTTTGGGCGAAAGTCATTAGGGCCGCACGATGCGCAGCGTGTGGATCTGGGTCCCTCCG
>JBEKKD010000445.1:0-4039 GCA_050010895.1 Armatimonadota bacterium | reverse complement strand
CGAGATCAAGGACCGGCAATCGCAGACGATCTGGATCGAAGGCGTGTCCGCGATCGACGAGAGGAGCGTCGAGGAGGTCGCCCGCGCGATCACCGAGGCCGATGTCATCGCCACCGCGGTGGGACAGGGCGCGCTGCCGTACATCTACCCTGTGCTGGCAGCAGGCCTGGCGCGCAGGAGAGAGCAGGGCCGCGGCCCTGTGGACATCATCATCTGCGAGAACCTGCGAAACGCGGCGGAGGCGTTCGATCGCGGGCTGAGACAGCATCTGCCTGCTGACTTCCCGCTCGGGCAGTACGTCGGGCTGGTGGAGACCAGCATCGGCAAGATGGTGCCGATCATGCCGGAGTTGGCGCTGCGGGAGGACCCGCTCGTCCTCTATGCGGAGGCCTACAACACGCTGATCCTCGATGCGAAGGCGTTCAGGAATCCCATCCCCGACGTGCCCGGCCTCGACCCGAAGCAGAACATGGCGGCCTATGTGGATCGTAAGGCCTTCATCCACAACCTCGGCCACGCGGCCTGCGCCTATCTCGAATTCGCGGTCGATCCCGGCGCGCAGTACATCTGGCAAGCAGTCGAGAACCCCGCGGTGCGCACAGCCGCGAAGACGGCGATGTGGGAATCGGGGAAGTCGCTGATTCGCCGCTATCCCGGTGAGTTCACCGAAGCCAGCCAGGAGGAGTACATCGAGGATCTGCTCTCCCGGTTTGGCAACAGGGCGCTGGGGGATACGATCTACCGCGTGGGGCGCGACCTGCCGCGGAAGCTCTCCCGTGAGGACCGATTGGTGGGAGCGCTGCTGATGGACTCGGCAGAGGGAGTGCCGGCACCGGCGACCGCCCTCGCCTTTGCGGCCGCTCTCTTCTTCGAGGCGAAGGACGAGAAAGGCGAGCCCTTCCCGGCCGATCGCGACTTCTTGCAGATGCTGGCCGAGAACGGGTTCCATGCCATTGTGAAGCATGTCTGCGGGCTGCGCGACAGCGTCTCGGCGGAAGCGAAGATCATCGAGGCCGCCCGGGCGGGTTACATGCGGCTTCAGTCGCGCGGGGAGAGATGGCTGGAGAAGATGCTGGCCGCGATGTGAGACAGGGCGGCCCGGCGGCCGCTGCCCGCGTCACCTTCGCCCCACTATCCGCTTCCACGTCCGTCTTCGCTTCTCGCCCGAGCGCTTTCGGCGGTGGCTTTTCAGCTCCAGGTTCGCGCTCGCGGCGAGCACGGCATCGACGCGCTCGTGGAGCGCGGCTTCGTCGAGGCCGGGCGGCTTCGCGTGGATGAAGAACTCCAGCGCTTCGCGCGATCCCGAGTAGCTCGACGGCATGAGGTCCGCGACGGGCACGCCGGCCTCGCGCAGTCTTGGCAGCAGGCGCGCGAAGACCGTGCGGTAGATATCCTCGACCTGGCCCAGGTTCAGCAGTTTCGCTTCGTGCAAGGGTTTCACGAGCGCGACGATCTCCCACTCCTCGGCGAGCAGGGCGATCACTCTCGGCAGCACGTCCGCGAGCGATCTAAACGTGACGTCAACGACGGCCAGCGTCGGCCTGGGGTCGAGCTCCCCGGGCTGCAGCGCCATTGCGTCGCGGCCGCCGAGATCGACGACACGAGGGTCGCGCTGGAGGCGCTGGGCGAGCTGGCCGGCGGAGATATCGGCTGCATAGACTCGCGCGGCGCCTCGCGCGAGCAGGCAATCGGTGAACCCACCACCGGAGGCGCCGATGTCGAGCACGCACGATCCGTCGACGAGGGCGTTGAACCGCGTCAGCGCCTCCTCCAGCTTTTCGCCGCCGCGCGTGGCGTAGCGCCGCACGGCCCGCAGGCGGATCTCGGCGTTCTCGGCGATGAGTGCGGCCGGCTGGTCGGCGAGTTCGCCGTTGACGATGACCTCGCCCGACCAGATGGTGCGCCTCGCCTGATCGAGGTCGGGGGACAGGTCCCGCTCGACCAGTAGGTCATCGAGTCTGAGCTTTCGGATGCGTGGCCTGGTCATGGCGCGGTCACCGGAGGGTACCCGCGAACGGTGAGTTCGCCGCCGGGCCGGCCATTCCTCACGCGGCAGGGCCGCCAGGCGCAGCCTCCACGGCGGACGCCTCCCACCGCCGCTGAGCTCGCTTCGCCGAGCGTAGCGGCCGGGCCTGTGCGAGCGCCACCGCGGTCGCCGCGGCGATGCGGAAGAGGCCGATCCGATAGTGGAAGACGGTCCGGCGCGTTCCGGGGTACAGGCAGCGAAGCTGCAGCGTACCGAGTCTTGGCGAGCCGATGATCTTCGCGATCATCTGGTCGGCGAGACTGAACTGCGTCGGCGACTGGAGGGTCAGCTCGATCTCGCGCGCGTCCCAAAAGAAGACGTGCGCGAGGTGGCCGGCTACGAGGAGCGGCGGCACGATGTCCCTGAAGCTGCTCTGCAACCAGCGCCACATACGGCGCTCGAGCATCCGGCGGCTCTTGACGATCCGCTTGGGCCGGGGCTTCTCGGGCTTCTTCGCCATTCGCCTGACACATATGCCCAGGAGGGAGATGCGAACGGTCGTCGGCGTGCCCAACTGCAGAGCGACCTTTCCCCACCAGGCCAGCCGGGCGACGCCAGCGCGCGACGCCGAATCGAAATCGATCGCCAGATCGCCGATCCAGGGGGCGATTCCGATGACGGCGACGGCGGCGGCGACGAGCAGACCCTTGAGCCCGCCTCCCCACCAGTGATAGCCAGCGAGGAACGCGAGCCCGATGATGACCTCGCCGATGAGCAGCAGTAGTGCCGCCGTCAGGAACACCCGCATTCAGTGGTCTCTCCTCGGGCCCGCCGCGGCGAGCTCCGCAGAGCGGTAATACCACCTGCTCGGCGCGATCACTCACGGCATGAAAGCGATCACCTCGCCGACACCTCCAGCCCCTCGGAATCGAAGATCACGTTGACGCTGGCGCGCATGCGCGCGGGATCGCGGACGAACGCGAGGTAGCCCTTGAGGCGGTCGGCGCAGTTCACGCTGTTGTGTGCGAGCACGACCGCCCCCGCCGGCATCCGGGAGAGGCCGGCCTCGAGGATTTCGAGGTAGATCCCCTTTCCTCGCCCGCCATCGCCGTCGGCATCGAGATAGAGCAGGTGGATGGGCTGCGGGAACTGCGCGACCACGTCAACCGCGTCGGCTGCCACCACTCTGGCCACCCCGGAGGGGTCGATTCGCCGCACGTTGCGCTCGGCCCGCTCGGCCTCCTGCTGCTTGATCTCGACGCCGATGAGTTCGTCGGCGGTGTAGCACGCACCGGGACCGACCGCCGCGCCGGCGTTCGAGATGAAGGTGTTCCCGCAGAACACGCCGGCGGCGATCATGTTCCGGGGTTGGACGATGGCGCTGATGGCGTAGAGCAGCCGCTGCATGCGCGGCGTGATGGCGGTCCAGGGGATCTCGAACAGCTCTGCCACCGCCTCGCGGTGCGCCAGCATCTTCGCATGGTCATAGCTGGTGTGCGGCAGGATGCCCGCCTGCGAGAGCAGGGCGAGAGCGGCGCCCACCTCCGCGACTTCCTTCTCCAGCGGCTCGACGGCCTTGTGCGGATCGTGATAGTCCATCTGGTAACGATCCCAATCACTGCTGCGATAGACAGATGCCACTCATTCCTCCTCGATGGCGCCGGGGGCGCGCGTCGCGAGTTGCTCATGCGCCTGCGCCAGCTTGCGGTACTTCGCCGCCAGTGCGCGATACTCTCCCAATTCCGTGCGTCCCTGCATGCGGAGTTCGTACAGGCCGCGATCGATCCGGTCGAACCAGCCGTACACATTGCGGTACAGCACAGACAGCGTCTTCGGCCCCGTGCCCATCGCCCGCAGTTGCCGCGGCGAAAGCGGGCCATGGACGTCGAGACAGGCGGCGATGTGTATGGCGTTCTCGCGGTAGGCGGTGACGAGCTTGCGCCGCGAGCTTCCGCCCTGGTTGAAGTCGCCCGAGCGCCTCTCGATCTCTCTCAGCACCGCGCGCCGCGCCCGCGCCCGCTTCTGCCGCCGGAAGGGAACGGGGTGGAAGACCACCTCCACATGCGATTTCCG
>JBEKKD010000444.1:0-4041 GCA_050010895.1 Armatimonadota bacterium | reverse complement strand
CCCTCTCGCACACTATCCGGCAGCGTCTTCCCGAAATTCGGCGCCACCGCGCGTACCGGCGCCTCCATCGCGTAGCCGCCCTGCTCGACTCTCATGTCATCCCATGTCACCAGTGTCGCCGCCGACACCGCCGGGCAGCCGCGGGCGATGGCCTAGGCGTCGGCCTCTGTGGGCGGCCTCCCCAGGCTGGCCTGCCCCCACTCGTGGGTCTCAGGAATCTGAACCACCACTGTCTGGATGTCCATCTTCGAGAAGAACCGCGTCACGGCCGCGCGCCAGGCCTGCTCTACCGAAATAATGGAGGTGAGCGCGCACACCCCCACCGCCACGCCCGCGATCGCCAGCAGCGAACGCAGCCGGTGTCGTGAGACCGCCTGCCAGGCCGATAGCGCGGTGTCAATCATCCCTTACCTCCCCTCAGAGTTGAGCAAAGGCCGTGACCATAGCGTTACTGCCGTTCTGTTTCTTTACGTCCAGCTCGAAGGACACCTGGTGCCCGGCTGCATAGAACCCAACGGCCACGTTCGAGAGGTCCTCTTTGGCGCCCATCTTGTAGAGATGCACGAGCAGGTCTTCGTTCTGCTCTCGACCCATGAATGCACTGGGCCAAGCGGCCTTCACCTTCTCAAAGGCCTCGCGCTGGGCCGGGGTCAGCGACTTGTAGGGAACCGACACTTCGTGCATATCGTAGACCAGCTCCTCGCCGGCTTCCTTGGCGCCGTACTTCTCCTCGAATAAGGTCCGAGTGTCCTCGCCGGTGCCCTTGAGCGGAATTCTGTCCTGCTTGCGCTGCAGGAAGGTCTTGAGCTGGTCGTCAGTCAACGTCCCGAACAGCTCGAACAGGGCGGGAAGCAGTTCCGAGGACTGCTGCACCTCCTCAGGCAGCGGCTTCAGCACCTTCGCCGCACGCAAGAATGCCGGGGACGGATTCTTCGGCGCCCATGCCGCGATCGGCGCGGCAGCGGGCACCGCCGGACTCTTCGGAGCGCGCCGTCCGCATCCGCTCGCCGTCATCAGCACCCCAAAGCCGATCAGCAGAAACGGCCAGAGTACGAGCGACCTGACCTGCCCACTGCACCTGCGCCCAACGTTTGCGCTGTGACTCATGGTTCTATCCCCCTTGGTGCTATGTCACTTCCTTAGACAGCCAAGCGCCCGTTCTGTTACGCTGTTTCTCACGCTTCACTCGTACCGTAGGGCTTCGACGGGCTCAACGCGGGCAGCGTGGAGGGCGGGGCCCAGAGATGCGATGCAGCCGACGATGATGGCGCCGATGGCGCAGAGGGCGGCCCAGGCCGCGGGCGTGTGGATGGGGACGTCGGCGAGCTTGCCCAGCCAGCGGGCGGTAGCGAGGGCGAGGGCAAGGCCGAGCACTGAGCCAATCCCCGCGAGCGTCATCCCCTCGCGCACGAACTGCCAGCCAATCTGGCTGCGCAGCGCGCCCAGCGCTCGCCGCAGGCCCACCTCGCGCACGCTCTCGTGCACCGACACCAGCAGCATATTCACCAGTCCCACGATGGCGATGAGAAGCGCGGCGATCCCGCCGGCTCCGGCGCGTAGTCCGGCCGAGCGCTGCCGGCTCGCGACATCGACTGCGGAGACGATGTCCCCCCGCGGATAGACCACCACGTACTTGGGCAGCCGAATGCGCGCCAGCAGCGCGGCCTCGAGCTGCTTCAGCGCCGCCGGCGCCTGGGCAGTATCTTTCACGCGCAGCAGGGCCTCGAACCAACCGCTCTGGTATATCATGTCCATCATGTCGGTATAGCTGTGGACGTCGCGCACAAAGGTCGTCGCGGGCACGAGGACCGGGAAGTGCTTCTCCGCGGCGGGCCCGACCTTCTCGACCCAGGGCGCGAGCACGCCAGACACCTGAAATGGCCGGCCGCCGATGACCACCGTCTGGCCGGTAGGCTTCTCCGACGCAAAGAGCGTCTGGGCCATGGAGTAGGGGAGGACGCAGACGCGACGCGCCTCGTCGAGATCTCGATCAGAGAAGAACTGCCCCTCGGCCATCATCGGCCCCGCATCCTTCGGCACGACATCGGCCTTGCGCGCGGTGTCGATGTCCACCTCCATGGCGTGCGGGACGGTGCCAATGATGACGGGCAGCTCCGTCCCCTCGACACGCACCGCCCGAGCGCCGGTGCGAACGCTCGTTCGATACTGCATGTGCGGGTCCAGATAGGAGAACAGGGACAGCTCCTCGAGGAGCTGTCGGAACTCCTCCGGCTTCTGCGCGATCTTGGCCAGGCCGCTGAGGCCGGCGTATATCGCCGGGAGGCTGTTGTTCAAGGTGTAGCCCGGGATGTCATCGGCGAACTGCAGGCTGACAATGTTTGCGCCCGCGCCCTCTTTGAGTGATGCCAGTTCGGTCTGGGCGCGTCCTTCGTAGAACGAGACCAGCAGCAGCACAGCGGCGACGCCGAGGGCCAACTGCACCACGGTCATCACGCTTCGGGCGCGATGGCGCTGCGCCGGACTGACGCGAATCGCCTCAGCCGGGTGGATCGCGGCGGCGGTGAGGGCGGGCTCCAGCCCCGCGAGCAGCCCCGTCACCACGGCGACGACGGCTGAGATCAGTACGGCCGCCCAGGCCACCTCAGGCTTCGCTCCCGGGAGCTGCAGCGTCGCCAACTGCTCGACGCGTGCGTGGTAGATGGGGTTCTGGGGGCCGATGGCGTCAGGGAAAGCGACGGCGAAGAAAGCGCGCGTGAGGAGCACGGCGGCGCCCACGCCGACCGCGGCGCCCGCGCAGCAGAGCAGGAGCGACTCTACGAGAAACTGCCAGGCTATCGCCCACGCGCTCGCGCCCAGCGCCCGCCGCATACCGATCTCTCTGGACCGCTCGGCGACGGAGACAAAGAGCAGGTTCGCCACGCCCATGCCGGCCACCAGCAGAGCCATGAACCCGGCGAGGGCGACGAAGAGCGATACGCGGCGGCGGGAGCGGATGGCGGCGTCCTTCATGCTCGCGGCAGAGGTGACGAAGGTAGCAGTGGATTTCGCCCGCAGCCGGTCCCGCAGCAGCGCGTTGATCTGGGCTGCGGCCCCCACCTGGTCGTCGGCCTCGACCATGATCTTGTGCACGCCATTGAGCTGGGGGATGCGCTGGGCGGTGGTGATCGGGATGTAGGCATCCGACCGCTCGCCGACCATGGCCTGGCGGTAGGCATGGTCGCCACTGTTGTCATTGAACATGCCCACGATGGTGAAGGCGCGGTCGCCGATGCGCATCGTCTGCCCGAGCGGATCGCGCCCCTCGAATGCCTTGCGCGCAATGTAGTCCCAGACCAGGCAGACGGGCGCCCTGCTCACAAGATCATCGGCGCTGATCTTCCGACCGGCGATCATCTGGAGGCCGAGCGCGTCCTCGACCCCGAGTCCGGCGGCCTTGACGGTGAGAGTTTGGGCGCCGCCTCCGATCCGCACCGTCATGCGGGACCAGCTCATGGATATCGCGGACTTGACCAGCGAACAGGCGCGCTTGATATTGTCAACGTCGCCAAGCGTCAGGTCGCGGCGCATCGCCCTCGCGTCCGCCGCCGGTGGGTCCACCGCGATCTTGGTGACGCCGAGCTGAGCGAAGGTCTGGTCGAGCGCCTTCACCCAGGAGGTCTCGGCCGAGATGATCCCGGTGATGGCGGTGATCCCGATCGCCACTCCGCCGATCGCCAGCAGACCCCGAAGCTTGTGAAGACGCAGCGACTGCCACGCCAGCGAGAGAATGTCCCTCATCTCATCACCTCAGATTCCGCCGGACACGAGCCACGCGCCTGACGGAGGTGTCTTGCGTACGACCGCCTCGCCGGAGATGGGCTCGGCGGCCTGCACCTGGTAAGGGACGAGCACAATGCCCGGCCTGCTCTCGTCCTGCCTGGCCGGGCCGAGTGACACAATCCGGCTCGGCTTCGCCTTCTCATTCGCACTCTTGACCTGCGCCTCAGTGGCTTTCTGCTGCGCGTCCGAAGCCGTCGCAGCCTCAGTGCATGAGACCGCTTCCGCATATTTGCCTGCTATGACGGCCTCCCAGTATCCTCG
>JBEKKD010000443.1:0-4047 GCA_050010895.1 Armatimonadota bacterium | reverse complement strand
CGCGGCAGGCGCGTTCTTCTGAACTGTGCCGCATCGGCTGCCTGGTACATTCCACGCGTGCCCTGGCTGCCCTCCCGCCGCGCCCGGCTTCGACCCCACGCCGCCCATACAGAACCTGGCCAAAAGAAAAAGGCGGAGAAACCCGTTCTCCGCCTTGCCCGTTGAGTTGGCTTCAGGCCAACTTCGGAACCGCAACTGTCGCCTTCGTTTGCCACCTGTTAGTGAAGAACCGCCAGTCCCCAGTCAGTCTCTGACGACTGGAAGCGCGGTCGCTTCGCCCGGCCGCACTTCAACCTCATGCCGCGTTCGCCGTGCATCCAAAGCACGACGTCGGAACGACATCTCGACTTGCTCGTACCAACTGAGGACCGCCTCCTCGTACGAGCCCCGTAGCGGGTTCCAGCCCACGTCGGCTGTGCCTTGTGGCCTCTCGCTCATGACACTCCTCATCTCCGGTTTCCCCCCAATCTACTTTTCGGAACCGCTGCCCCTAGTCTTTAGTAAGACTACCCTTCGACCCTCATCGTGGTCAATTTGTTAGACCCGCCGGACCCAGGGGTTTGTCCGCAGGAGACCACAGCGGTGAATGGCTTTGCACAAAACCCATCTGGCCGGCAACGAAAAGAGGCGCGCACTCAGGCCCGCCTCTGCAGTATCGCCCTCGTTGCGCACCGTACCGCGGTTACAGATCTCCGGGTTGGATCGGCTGCGAGTAATGGACCCGCTGTTTCGCTATCCGACCACTCTCCGTGTCGCCTATCACACAGCCCTTCACCAGGTCGACGGATACCGATGGCTGGTCCAGCGCGTCGAGCCCGATCCGAGGCCGTCTCGGAAAGGCAGGGAGACACCGGGCGCCGGACGAACACCTCCACTCATGAGCACCGATACCCCCCAGCGCCGCCCTTTCCGGCTGATCGCGCTTGACCTCGATGGAACGCTGCTGACTGATGAGAAGGACATCTCCGACGCTGATTCGAGTGCCCTGAAGGCCTTCGTGCAGGCGGGCGGCGTTGTCGTCCTCGCCTCCGGCAGGATGACGGATAACGTCCGTCCGCTCTATGACCGCCTTGGATTCGACGGTCCGACGATCGCCTACAATGGTGCGCTGGTGCGAGAGCCCCGCTCGCAGGGCGGGAAGGTCATCCTGGAGACGGGCCTGCCGGCGCGCTATGCCGACGAGTTGATCGACTACACGCGGCGCGAGCGCCTCCACCTCAACTACTATCTCGACGAGAAACTCTACGCTCGCGATAACGCCGACCTGCGATACTACGCGGACCTCTATTCACGTCAGACCGGCGCGGTCTACCAGTTCATCCCCTGTCTCGCCACGTTTCGGGGACTGGCGCCGACCAAGCTCATCATCGTCACCGATCCTACGATCCCGGATCAGCCCGACCCGCGCCACCGCGATGAGCTCTATCACGTCTGGTCGGAACGCTGGGGCTCGGAAGTCACGGTCATGCGCACGAACCCGGAGTACCTGGAGTTCTACAACATCGACACCAGCAAGGGCACTGCGCTGAAGGCAGTCGCCGAGCACTACGGCATACCCCAGGAGCTGACCCTTGCCTTCGGCGACAACTTCAATGACGCGGCAATGCTCAGATGGGCGGGCTGCGGTGTGGCTGTCGCGAACGCTCATCCCGACGTCAAGGCGATGGTGCAGTGGGTATCGCCGCTGACGAACAACGAGAGCGCGGTGGCCGACGCGATCCACAGACTGGTATCGTGACGTCGGCGGCGAGATCCCTCGCTTCGCTCACGATGATAGCTCGCGCGGCCTCCCGAAGTTTCCGTTGCGGCCGAACGCGATCTCGGCCGGCTTGCCCAGCACCCGTACCCTCGGATTCTGCCTCGCCTGCGCGAGCAGCCCCTCGGATATCCACATTCGCTTCAGGTGCATGGTGTCCTGAATCCGCACGATGCGCACCGCCCGCGGGTCGGGATGGCCGAGGCCGATGAACGCCGCCTCCAGCACCTCGCGGTCGTTCGCAAACGAGAGCGGAATCTTCGCTCGATTGAGCCAGCCGGTGTGCAGCACGTTCGTCTTCAGTGCCGATATGTCGATCTTCTTCAGCAGCCGGTCGGTAATCAGATCCGCCAGCCCCACCCCCAGCGCGTTGCCGTGCGAGCCCTCGGTCAGGTCGAGCGCGGCGATGAGCTGAATCTTCGTCCCGCGGAACTCCGGCTCTTCCCAGATCATGCGGCGGCAAATCACGTGTGTGTCCATGCCGATACCGCTGATGTCTTTGCCGATCCAGTCCACGATCAGCAGGTCAATGTCGCGGAAGGGGAGCCGGGCCGCATTGCGTCGCACACGCCGCATCAGAGCAGGCTCGCGCTCCGGGATCGCCTCCGGCGAGAGGCCCACGATCTCCGCCGGCTCGTTATAGCCGTTTTCGAGGATGGCCAGTCCGGCCGCGACGGGGGCCCTCCGGAGAACCATGCGCGCCGCCTGCGGCACATCCTCTCTCAGGCTCGCGCACCGCCGCCCGTGCATGGCGGCTGCGCCCAGTCGCTTGCCTATCCCGACCGCGATCATCTTCAGCAGACCGCTCTCGTACTCGCCCTCGAAATCGGTGTGCTGCTTGATCCTGTTCATCACGATGATGCGGTCCGCCCGCAGCGCCTCGCGGCTCACGAAGACGTCAACGCCGCTGTCGGTCTTCCCCAGCCGCTCGACTTCCATGGACGCGCGAATGGGAGCGCCGACGTACTCCGACGTCACGCCGAGGGATGCCAGCACCTCCGTCTGTCCGGCCGGTGTCGCGCCCCCGTGACTGCCCATTGCCGGCAGGATGAACGGCCTCCCTCCCAGCCGCTTGACCTCGCCCACAACTGCTCGCGCGGTCTCGGCGATCTTGGCTATGCCGCGGCTGCCGACAGTCACCGCGACACGATCACCACGCTGCATGCGGCCCTCGAAGCCCGCGTCCGCAAGGGCGCGGCTGACGGCAGTGGGGATATCGGCGATCCGGCGAGAGTACAATCGCTGCTCGATCTCAGCAAAGCGGGGAAGGGACATGGATTGATCCTTGACGTGCATTGATTCCTATCGTAAACAATCGCGGCCTCGCAGGCAAGTGGCCGGCGAAGAACAGGGTGTGACCGCAGAGCCTGGGCAAGCGCCGAAGTGTCATCCCGAGCGGTTCGCAACCCTCGTGCGGCTTCGGCGCAGCCGAAACGCACGAACAGGGGGGAGCTATTCGAGGGATCAGGACCGACGGAGCCGACCGGAGGGAGGCGACTCCCCTCCCATCAGGAGCATCTGCACCCAGATGCCTCGGCCACACCCGAAGAACAGCAGGGGAGGAGTCCCGGCCGACAGCGTCTAATCACAGGCACGAATCGTCGCCTCTGCGAGGACCCCATGCCGGACGCGATCGCTCTCGGCGAGTTGCTTATCGATTTTGTGTCCATCGAGAAAGACATGCCGCTCTCACAGCTCCCGACGTTCGCGGGAGCCGCAGGCGGCGCGCCCGCGAACGTGGCCGTCGGCCTGGCGCGGCTTGGGGTCAGCGCGGGCTTCATCGGCAAAGTGGGTGACGATCCATTTGGGGAGTTCCTCCGCCATACCATCGAGGCGGAGCATGTGGATGTCAGAGGCCTTCGCACTGCGTCTGGCGCCCGTACCACACTGGCGTTCATCGCCACCCGCAGCGACGGCAGGAAGGACATCAGCTTTCACCGCAACCCCGGCGCCGATATGCTGCTGACTGCCGACGAGATCAGCATGGACTACCTGACCTCGGCACAGGTGTTCCACTTCGGCTCGGTCAGCCTGAGCCGGTCGCCCGCGCGCGAAGCGACGCTGCATGCTGCGGCCGCGGCGAAGAAGGCGGACCTCCTCGTGTCCTACGATCCCAACTGGCGTCCGTCGCTCTGGGACGATCCGATGGAGGCGAGAGGTATCATCTGGCAGGCAATGCCGCTCGCGCATGTTGTGCACTGCGCGTTCGAGGAATGGGAGTTCGTGACAGGCACAGCCGACCTCGATGCCGGGGCGAGGAAGGTATTCGAGGCCGGCCCTCGCCTGGTGGT
>JBEKKD010000442.1:0-4055 GCA_050010895.1 Armatimonadota bacterium | reverse complement strand
CCCGTGATCCGGTTCAGCGCGAGATTGAGCAGCTTGGCCTGATCGGGACTGACATCCACATACACCACCGGCACCGTCTTCAGCCCCAGCCGCTTCGCTGCCTCCCATCGCTGATGGCCGCCGATGATGGCGTGATCCGCGCGTCTGACCACCAGCGGTTCCACAAACCCGAACTGCTCGATCGAGCGCATCAGTTTGGTCAGTTCCGCCTCGGACATGTGCCGGGGGTTCCCCGGAAATGGCCGCAGCCGGGCCACCGGCACTTGGCAGATGCGCAGTGCGGCTTTTGGGGGTTGCTTCGATCGTTGCTCTACCATCGGTTGCTCTCTCTTTCTCTGTGATCACATCAACAGCCATGTTCTGGTCATAGCCCTTCTCGGATCCAGCCGGTCAGGTGCTTCTCCTCATCCTCCAGTACGAAGCCGGCGATGCGCGTGAGGCCGGTGTGGTCGATCTGGGCCATCCCGGGAAAGGGTGAGGGGCTGGTAAGCGTGAGTGGCTTGGCCCGTGCGGGCATGGCACTGACATGTGCTCTGCCTAGTAGATCCGGTCCGGATCATTCTCGCCCCACCAGGTGGAGAGGCCGCCGTAGTCCTTCCCGTACCCGGATCATGGGATCTTCGTTTTGCTCGCTTCCATACGAATCGCGTCCTGCAGGGTCGGCCAACACGGCCTCGTGGTAAGCCGGCCTACCAGGTCGCGGGCGGCGATCTCCGCGAACCACATGGCCATAATGGTGTCCGCGTGTTCCGCCGCCGGGTAGAGCTGCACTTCTCTTTGCCAGGCACAATAGGCGCAGGCACAGCCTCCCCCGTGGGGAAGGCCCCCAGCCGGCAGCATCCACTCCCCCGCGTCGATGGCGGCGGCCAGCGCCGGCAGGCCCACTTGCTCGTCCGCCTTCTCGGCCCCGGTGCGGTAGCCCACCACCGGCAGTCGGGGGTCCTCCCTCCGTACCAGGTCCAGCACGGCCTGTTGAAAGGCGTTGTTCTCGACTACGATCTTCTCCGGTGCCCAGCGCCGGGCGGTGTGCACGATCGTGCTCACCACTTCCGAGAGCCGGCCCTGGAAGCGCAGGATCTCCACCGGCAGCCGCCGGCCTTCGGGGTTCACGGCAAGCACGAAGAGCACGTTGAAGGATCCGGTGCCGCGCACGCTCGCGGCCAGATCCACCCCCATAAAGATGGGCCATCCCTCGGGTGGGATGAGCCGGCCTACCTCGTAGCGGGTGTCCCGGCAGCGCTGCAAGCCGGCCTGACTGAAGAGCCGCTCCTCGTCGGACACCGCCTGGAGCAGGAACTGGCGCGCAAACGCCCGCGACCCTATCTCCGCCTCCCGTTGCCGCAGCGCCTCCTCCGTCCAGGTCTCTGGCCAGAGCAGCTCGCCAGTGAGCTCATCCCGGGCGCCCTTCCACCACGTCGTCCAGTGACCCGAGTCACGCAGCTCCACGGTGAGGTCGGCCGGGTGCCAGACGGTGGCGATGTAGAGCGCCCGGCCCTCGGGCCCGAGCTGATTGAGCCAGGTCTCGTAGAAGATTCGCTTCACCTGTTCCCGCATGGTGGGCTGCAGCACGGCAGTGCGCTGATCGCACACATCATCACAGATCAGGAGGTCGGCCCGGCCCCCGACTCCCGCGCTCAGCACCCCGTGCGCCTCCACGCTCGCGTCTTTGGAGAAGCCCTCCCGCACCACTCGCAACTGGGAGCGGGTCCAGGGCCCCTCCGGATCTGGTCGCAGCTCCGGGAAGACCAGCTGGAGGCGGCGGTTGCGGAGGATGTGCCGGGCGATCTCACCCACCAGCTTGGCCGCCAAATCGTCGGTGGAACAGATCACCTTCGTCCTCAGTTCTCGGTTGCGGCCCAACTCCCAGAGCACCCGGGCGATCACCATCTGGCTGGATTTGGCGGACTCCCGAGGAGCCACGATCAACAGCCGCACCGGCCCAGCCAGCGGCAGCAGTGCGTGCCAGGCCCGGTGGAAACGGGCCTGGCGCCAGAGCCGGCCCTTGGGGTCGCGCATGACGAACTGGCAGAACTCGTTCACGTCGCGCCGGGCGGCCTCTGCGTGAAGGCGTTCCAGAGCTCGCCTCCGCGCCTGGCGTTGGGAGAATTCACTCTTCTGGTCGTACTCCGTCATCGTTCTCGTCCTCACTTTCTGCTCGCGTCTTGGCGAGCGCAATCAGCTGGTGCAGTTCGGCATCGGTGAGACGCCGTAGTTGGTCCTCTCCCGCCTCTGCTCCGGGTTCCGACTCGACCGGGGCCGGCAGCGCCCGACCAATCTCCAGGCCCAGTCTGTAGATGCGCACCGCGTCCTGCACGCTCACCTCCGGGTCCAGCTCCAGCTCACCCGTCTCCGGGTCCCGGCGCACCAGTTGCCCCAGACGCGCCATTGCCAGCCGCTGCAGACGGTCGGAGTCTTGGGCCTGCCGTTGGAGCGCCTGCTGGCGGGCAGTCTGCAGCGCCGACTCCTGTTCCCGGAACCGGTGCTGGTCCCACTGGAAAACCCGTTCCATCCAGTCGTGGCGGCGCGACCAACTGGCGAGCAGGGCCCGACTCTTGCCAACCAGCTCGGCGGCCCGGCCCAGGGTGTGGCCCTCCTCCAGGTCTCGGTAGGCCACCAGCGCGGCGAAGGCGGGAGCGGACTCGTCGCGCTGACGCTCCCAGGGCAGCGCCACCTGTGCCGGCGCGGGTGTTGTCCTGCTTCCGCTGGGTGGGCTCTGCTCCGGTGTGAGGTGAAGGTAGGAGCGGCCCTTCTTGGAGTGTGTGCGCATCACTGCCTCCCTCCCCGTGCCGAGCCGGCGATCGCCGTGGCACGGTGCCAACGCGTCTGCCGCGCACTCCGCGCCTCGGGAACCTGCTTAGAGCCGCGGGCGCGGCATAGGGGCGTGTGAACTCCAGCCGGAGGGAGGATCATTGTCAGGGAACCGGCGGTCGCGGCGCCCTGGACAGAGAGGAGCAACCAGAGAGGCACGCTCGGATTGGTCACCGGGCCGCACCCGACCGCGGCCATGCGGGTATCGACTCGCTGCGCCAGTTGCCACAGGCCCCGGCCCACCCGGGGCCTGGGAACGCCCGTCAAGCTATCGACTCGGGTCCTGCTCGCGCTCGTCAGCCTGGCCAACATAAACGCCCAAGCCCTTCTTCTGGACTTGGACGCTGGGTTTGCCCATGACGCCGCAGGAAGTCACCCGGGGCGAGCCGGGCTGGCAGACGAATGTCGTCAACGACTATCTGATTGTCACACTAAGGATAGCGCTCTCTGCCGCCTCTGTCAAGGCCCGCGGCGACGTTGCTCGCCCCAGTAGGCCAGCAGCGCATACCCTTCATCAGGGAACACGTCCAGCACGCACCGATAACGGAACGGCCCTGGGATAAGGAGATGCGCGTCCACGCGGGAGGCCTCTATGCTGATGGACAGATGGGCGCGCCCACAGCCGTGCCGGCGCAGAATGCGCCTTCCCTTACGCCGCATTTCCTGTTTGGTTTCCGCCCCGAATTCCTCATGCAGCTCCCTGCGCGTGGCAGAGAACGGGCCGCCCATGACTTCCTCGCGGTAGCACTCCCAGTCCGACGCGCTCATGCCGGCCATGATGTGTTCCGCGGTCTCGCCAGCAGCCAGTCTCGTCTTCACCTGCGCGATCATACTCGGCTTCATCTCCCTGCCCTCCCCTGCCACGATCTGATGGCGCTGACCCTAACCAATCCACCGGCCCGTCCGCTGATGTCAAGCCAAACACGTCGGCCGCCTGCTCGGGCCCATCGATCCCACATCATCTCGAAGGAATCCCATTGCCATTCTTCCACCTTCTTTGGAGATTTGCTCGAGCGGGTGCTCCGGGGCTTTGTGTCACTGCCCAGAATAAGGCCGGCCACGTCAGTCCCTGCCGCAACCGCCGTCGGGAGGGCGGGGGCGGGTATTGGTGTGATGGCCAGGTCGCCGTCCAAGGGGGCCCGGGTGGGTTCATCCACGACTGCTGTCGTGTGGCCGTCTGAGAGAGCCATGGTGGGTTCGACACGACACGATCCGCTGGCGGCGAATCGCGGACTGCACCCCAGGCG
>JBEKKD010000441.1:0-4064 GCA_050010895.1 Armatimonadota bacterium | reverse complement strand
CTGATCTGGCCGGCGTGAAGCTCCGCTATGGGATGGCCCGAGAGCCTGGACGAATCCACCGCCAGCTTGAAGGGAGACAGCACGAGTTCTCCGCCGCGTTCGGCCGCCGGATGATCACTCTTGAAAGAAGGCACGGGCCGTGACAGGGGCGTAAGGGCAAGCAGTACGTCCCCGGGATTGCGGCTGAAACCATCTCTGCTCTGCGTGCACTCCGTCCGGCCAAACAACGAAAGACTGCCCGTTCAGGCAGTCTTTCGCCGGCCGACACACACCCGAATTGAGAGCTATACCACACGATTAGGTCGGCCGCCCTGTATGACTCCAACGTCGGTGCCACCCTGACGTTCCAGGCTTTGACGAACGAGGGCGCCGATTTGTTCCACGCGGCCGGAAAGATGTCGCTCTGAAGTGCGGTCGGCGCAGCCGCTAGCGAAGTGCGGGGCGGCGATGCGCTTCAGCCCAGCGCTCAAGCTCATTCGCGGGCAGTGGTGGCGATATCAGGTAGCCCTGCACTTCATCGCACTCGATGTCGCGCAGGAACTCGAGCTGGGCCGCGCTCTCCACGCCCTCTGCGATGACGCTGAGCTTCAGGCTGTGTGCCATTGCCACGATCGCGGTAGCGATCGCCGCGTCATCCGGATTGGTCGTGACGTTGCTGACAAAAGAGCGATCGATCTTGACCGCGTCCACGGGCAGGCGCTTCAGATGGCTCAACGATGAATGCCCCGTGCCGAAGTCGTCGATCAGCACACGCACTCCCATATCCTTGAGGTTGTGCAGAGTGCGGATGGCAAGCTCCGGGTTGCGCATCAACGCGCCCTCGGTGATCTCCAGCCCCAGGTATCGCGGATGAAGGCCCGTCTCATGCAACACGCGTCCGACGGTCGAGATCAGCTCCTGCTGGTGGAGCTGGTAGGCGGAAACATTGACTTCGACCGTGGAATGCGGCATGCCATGCATCTGCCACTGCGTGGCTCGCGCGCATGCCCCTCTCAGCACCCACTCCGTTATCGGGACGATCAGACCGGTCTCCTCGGCCACGGGGATGAACTGAGCGGGATAGATGATTCCGCCATCGGGCTGTCGCCACCGCAGCAGCGCTTCCGCTCCCAGCACCTGCAGCAGCCCGATATCCATCCGCGGTTGATAGTGGATTTCGAACTGGTTCCTATCCAGAGCCCGCCGCAGGCTGTGTTCGGTCGTGAGCCGCTCGTGAGCCGCGTCGCTCAACGACTGCGTGAAGAACTGGTAGGTATTGCGTCCCTGCTCTTTTGCCCGGTACATCGCCGCGTCGGCATGCTTGGTCAGCGTCTCAACATCAGCGCCGTCCGTGGGCGACAGGCTGATCCCGATGCTCGCGGACACGAACAACTCGTGCCCGTCAGCCACGAATGGATTCGACAGTGCGTGCAGGATCCGCTGCGCGACTCGTGCCGCGTCGTCCGACGACGAGATACCCGAGAGAACCACGGTGAATTCATCACCTCCGGTGCGGGCGATGATATCGACTCCCCGCAGCAGCCTCATCAGCCGGCTCGCAACCAGCTTCAAGAGCGTGTCCCCCACGCTGTGCCCCAGAGTATCGTTGATGAATTTGAACCGATCCAGGTCCAGGTACATCACCGCCAGCAGGCGGCTGTTGGCCTGTGAGCTGACGAGCCGCTCGGTGAGCCGCTTGCTCAGCATCAGGCGATTCGGCAGGCCTGTCAGGGGGTCGTGGTGGGCAAGATGATCGAGCTGCTCCTCATACAGCTTCTTCTGCGTGATATCGCGCGTGATCGAGATGAAGTGCTCGATCACGCCGTTGTCGCTCTTCACCGGAGAGATGACTGTGTCGGCGGTGAACAACCCGCCGCCCTTGCGCTTCGAGATGAGCTCGCACTGCCAGGTCTCGCCCTCGCGGATGGCGCGCCAGAGTCCCTCGTAGAACGCCGGGGGATGCTCGCCGGACTCGAGGACGCGCGCATTCTTGCCGACCATCTCATCCCAGCTGTATCCCGTCTCGCGCTCGAACGCTGCGTTCACAAACTCGATC
The DNA here is from genome assembly GCA_050010895.1 of Armatimonadota bacterium. GTDB lineage: Bacteria > Armatimonadota > Hebobacteria > Hebobacterales > Hebobacteraceae > JBEKKD01. Next base: position 2,029 of record JBEKKD010000441.1, on the reverse strand, counting down.
GTGCCATCAGGGGCGGTGATGAGAATCTGGTCTGTCGCCGCATTGATGGCCAAACTATGCGCGCGCAACTCCTGCTCCGCCTCGCGCCGGCCGGTAATATCGCGCTGCGTGCCCCAGGCCCGCACCAGCGCCCCGTTCTCGACGATGCCCACGACATTGTTCAGGAAGTAGCGGGCTCTGCCATGCGGGCCAGGTTGCTCCGTCTCGCTGTCGGTGATGCGGTACCCGCCGCGGATGAACGATCGGATCTGATCCTCGGTCATTGTGGGGCCGTCCCGCAGATCGGCTGCTCTCGCCCCGACGATCTCCCTCGCCTCCTCATAGCCGTGCATCTTCGCCATCACGTCGTTGGCCTCGGCCACGATACCGTGCCGCATGATGTGCTCGGCCTGCCCGTCCTCGGTCAGCGAGATCGGCAGGGGCTTCTCCAGCTCGAGCCGCCACACGCCCTCCGAGCTCTGCTCGACCAGCGCGCGATAGCGCTCCTCACTCTCCCGCAGCTCATGCTGCGATCGCTCGAGAGCGGAGAGCATGCCATTGACCGCCTCGGCGACGTGTGACAGCTCATCTCCGCCGGCGAGCGCGACGCGACTGGAGAGATCCCCGCTGGCGCCGATCCCGTGCACGCCCGCGCTCAGCTTCGCCAGCCGCGACAGCACGAACTCCTCCAGGAGCAGCATTCCCAGTAGTCCGAGGAGCAGCCAGATCACTGCCAGCGGAATCAGGAAGTACCGCAGACTGGCTCTGCCGAGGCGGTAGATCGCATCTGTGCCATCGGCCCGGAGGACGAGTGCCGGGCGGCCGTAGACGTCATCCAGGGTGACGTACCCCGACATCACGCCCGACTTCTGCTGGACCGCTGCCGCATCCCGATATAGTGTGGCCTCAAGGACCGCGGACTTGACGTCTCCCGCGAGAGATGGGTCATCGAAGGGTCTCAGCGATAGAGACAGGTGCGTGACCGCCGCGATCTTGTCGAGCGTGCGGACGTCGAGCCGGCGCGCCATGAGCAGCGATCCGCGTATCGGACACCGGTGGCTGCCGGCGACGATCGGCCTCGAGGCCACGAGTTCCGGTCCCCCGGGCAGCAGCAGTACCCCGCTCTTCTTGCTCTTCGGGGTCGTGTGGCTTACCAGGGGCTTACCGGGCGCCATCTCCGCCAGGAGCCCTTCTGGCAGTGGGCGCGCTGCGCTACGGCTCAGGTCCATCGCCTTCGAGTACACAACTCTGCCGGATGAGTCGACCAGGACGACCGCCTCGATGCCCAGGTTCGAGAAGGCGTCGTCCGCCATGTTCGCCTTGATGTACTGGGCGCGAGGGTTCTGGATGAACGCGTAGGTATCGTCCCATGACGCGTAGTCGGCCGCCATCGCGTCCAGACCGGAGATCTCCTCGGCCAGCGCGTCCCGCGCCCGCTCCGCGTTCTTGCGCGCAGCATTCTCGTCCAGTCGGGTAAAGGGGCGCACCAGAAGCGCTGATGAGCCGACATAGAGGACCGCGAGCGAGCAGACTATCGCGATGCTCATCACCAGGAAAGTCTTGGCGCGAAGGGTCATGGGGCCTCTGCTTCCCTCACTCGCAGGCCAGCATTCAGGCCCGGCCCAGACATGCAGGCCGGGGCCGGTATCTCCGTTATTCCGCAATCCGGCCGCCCTCTGAGCGGCCGAGTCACCTGATTTCCAGCCGATCGCGGGCTGCCCCGGCGCTCGATTCCGGCTGCTGAAACGGTTGACAGCGCATCCGACCTATGCTACATTCCCGCCCATGAACGGAGCTGTTCTCAAGTCACAGGTCTCCCGACGCCCGCGACGACCCGCGGCTGGCGCGCCTGTGGCCCTGGACTTTGGCTGACCCCTTTATCGCTCCGTACCCCGAGGACCACAGGCAGATGCCTGTGGTCCTTTTCGGTATGCCGGGCATGTACTCGTTCTCGGAGGTGAGAGTCCTCTACGGGCCAGGGAGTCGGCACCGTTATGCGAAGGCAAGGGCGTCGCCGTGAGGCGGGGTCTGAAAGAAGCCGGAGCCACAG
>JBEKKD010000440.1:0-4066 GCA_050010895.1 Armatimonadota bacterium | reverse complement strand
GGCCTACAAGGAGTTCGTGGGCGTCGGGGGGAGCTTAGCCATCGTGTACCCTTCCCCGAGTGTGAAGCAGGTCATTGAGCTTTCCGGTCTGGGTCCGCTGCTCTTTGGGGGGAGTGCCGGCGGGATGACCGCGGCGGCGGAACCGCAGGCGGAACGAATCGAGACAGATGGTTGCGTCTTCGAAACTTACAGCCACGAGCCTTCCGCGACTCTGGCGTGCCGCGCCGCCGGGCGCCCGCAACTGCTTCCCCAGGCGGGGTTCAGCGGGCGGGACTGCGAAATTTTGACCCTTTCGAAAGATGTATTCGCCCTCGGCCTCGGCGCGCTGGAACGCGCCGTCGTGGAAATCGAATACACGGGCCACACGGCCCACACGCTGACCACCCCGCAGGCACTTACCGACAACATCAGGAAGGCGCGTTTGGTCGGCTACGCCGTGGACGACGAGGAGTTGGCACCCGAGGTGCGTTGCATCGCCGCGCCGGCGGAGATTCCGGGCGCACGCCAGTTCTACGCGATCGGCATTTCGGGACTGAATTCGCGCGTCGTGCCCGCCCGGATTTCGATGCTCGCCGAGCAGGTCGGGGGTGCGGCCGAAGAGTTCACCCGGCTGTTTAGCGGGGAAGATAACGCCGCAGCAGTCGTAAACATCAGATGATACGACACTGTCACGAAGACTCAACGCCCGACTAGCGCCGACGGGGATCACCGGCCCGCCGCCTGCGGCCATGGCCTCCAGACGACGGAGTAAGACTACTCCGCATCTTTTCCTTCCCAGATGGCTTCGACCGCTTCTGACCAGGGACCTACATTCCAGCGGCCGAAGGCGCCGAGCGTCGTGTACTTCTCGCGGCCGAAGGCTACTTTCACGTCCACCACGGCGGGGCCGTTGTGTCGGTGTGCCCCGTCCAGACAGTCCACCACGGAATCGAGGCCGGCTGCGGCGCGGAAGCCGGCGGCGCCCATGGATTCGGCCAGGGCGGCAAAGTCAACTGCCGCCAAGCCCGGCGGGTCAGAAGTGGCGAAGCCTTCGTAGTTCTGCGCCCACTGGAGCCCCGTGATCGCGCTCATGGCCTGGTTGTCGAGGACGACGACGGTACACCGGGCACCGTGCTTGACCATGTCACGGATGGCCTGCGCTTGGATAAGGAACGAGCCGTCGCCAACGATGGCCGTGGGGTAGCGGCCGCCCTCGATGAGGCCGAGGCCGAAAGCCGCGCTGATGGCGAAACCCATGGCTGAGTTGCCGGTCTCGGAGAAGAACGTTTTGGGCCCCAGGTGGCGGGTGATCTGAAATCCGTGCGCCTGCACGTCGCCGGCGTCATAGATCTTGAGGCCGCCGCTCGAGTTGATAAAATCGTCCACGGCTTTGATTACCGCCGGCTGGGTGAGCTTACCGCCCACGAGGGGATGGTCGTAGTAGTCCTGAAGGTAGGCCGCCCACTTTTGCCTGGCCTGCGCGATCCCACGCAGCCAGTCCGTGTCCGGCTGCCGTTGAGGCAATTCCGCCAGCAGGTCGCGCAGTGCGGCGCGGGCGTCTCCCACGAGCGGGATGCCGTCGTAGCGCAACGCCTCGACGGCGTTCAGGTTGATATTGATGAACTCGGAAGCGTTAGTGTAGAGCGTGGCGGAGCAATCCGACTGGCAGACGCCCCGACCTCCGACGTTGATGACCAGGGTGGCATTTTCACTCGCGAAATTACCGGAGATGGAACCCTTGGACCCGGCGGGGCCGACGTTGAGCGGAAAATCGGATTCAACCACGTCCAGGGCGACCGGGCCCATGACGACGGCGGCGCCGACGAGAGAGGCCAGGGCCTTGATCTCTTCGCCCGCGCCGACCGCGCCGCCGCCCACGCGCAGGACGATCTTGCGGTGCCTGGAAATCGCTTCCGCCGCGCGCTTGAGCTGAGCGGGATCCGGCCGCGGCCCGTGGCTCGCCTCCGGAAGCCGCCGCAGGAGCAGGTCGAGGTTGTAATCGTGCACGGTGGCCTGGAGGTTCATGGGCAGGAAGACGTTGACCGTGCCCGAGCTACCCGGCTCGCGCGTCTTGGATAGCGCCTCGCGCAACACCGAATAGACGTTGCGCGGATCGATGACAGCGTAGGCCTTCTTCGATATGATCCCGGCGGCCTCGACGAAGCCGAACTGCCCGTCGCGCATGAGCTGTTGCATGTTGGGACCTTCGTACGCCGTGGTCTTGTCGCCCGCCAGAACCAGGAAGCCGTGGCCGTTGCTCATGGCGGTGTTCTGCGCGATCAGAGTGTTGAACCAGCCGGGGCCGATGGAGGTGAAGACGACGCTCTCGATGCCACAGGCCCATTTCAAGGCGGCGGCGGCGTGGGCGGCAATGGCCTCGTGCTGCACATCGACAACGCGCAGACTTCCGGCGCGGTGGTACCGGCGGAAGGCCTCGACGAGCGGCGTGTTGCCGTGGCCGCCCACGCCGAAGGCGTAGCGTACGCCGTTCTCAACCAGGAACGCGGCCAGAGCCTCGGTCACGGTCATTTTCTCAAAGCGAGCCATGAGAGAACCCTCCCTTAATGGAGTCCGACCGAGATGTACTTGGTGTACAGGTATTCATTAATCCCTTGATGGCCGCCTTCGCGCCCGAAGCCGCTGTCCTTGACGCCGCCGAAGGGGCACTGCGCGGTGGCGACGACCAGGTCATTGACCCCCACGATGCCGCACTCGAGTTTCTCGGCGGCAAGGATTGCGGTGGTCAGGTTGCTGGTGAACAGGTAGCCGGCCAGCCCGAAGCTGGTGCTGTTGCCCTTGGCGAGGGCGTCGTCGAAGTCGCGGAAACCGCAGATGGGAGCGATGGGCCCGAACGGTTCCTCGTGCAGCACGCGCGCCGATTCGGGCACGTCGCAGAGCACCGTGGGCTGGTAGAAGTAGCCCTGCTCGAAGCCGCTGGGGCGTCCGCCGCCGGAGACCAAGCGTGCGCCCTTGCCGACGGCGTCGGCGACGAGTTCCCGGGTTTTCGACAGGCCCTCCAGGTTGGCTAGGGGCCCGAGTTCGGTGCTCTCCTCCAAGCCGTTGCCAATGCGCAAGCTTTCGGCCTCGGAGACGAAGATCTTCTCAAACTCGCGGCGAATCGTTTCCTGAACGTAGATGCGGGTGATGGCGATGCAGACTTGCCCCATGTTGCGGAACTTGATGCGGGCGGTCTGGCGGGCCGCCTGCTCGAGATCGGCATCGTCGAAGATCAGGATGGGCGCGCTGCCGCCGAGTTCGAGCGAAACCTTTTTTAAGTGACTGCCGGCATCGCTCGCGATGATCCTCCCCACTTCAACCGAACCGGTCAAACTGACCTTCTTCACCGCCGGGTGCCCGATGAGCACGGGGCCGAGTTCGGAGGAGCGTCCGAGGACGAGATTGACAGCCCCCGGGGGGAGGCCGGCATCCTCGCACGCCTGCATGATGGCCAGCGAGGAGAGCGGGGTCTGTGTGGCGGGACGCACCACGATGGTGCAGCCGGCGGCCAGGGCGGCGGAGATCTTCCGTGCCGGCAGGACCGAGGGGAAGTTCCAGGGCGTGATGGCGACCGCGACGCCCAGCGGCTGGCGGATGACCCAGTGCCGCTTCTTCGCCGTGTGGGCGGGGACGATGTCGCCGTAGACGCGCTTGGCCTCTTCGGAGAACCACTCGAAGTAGTCGGCGGTGGCGTTGACTTCGGCCCGCGATTCGGCGATGGGTTTGCCCATCTCGAGCGTCATCCAGCGCGCGTACTCCTCCTTGCGCTGGCGGATGAGGTCGGAAACGCGGCGCAGGGCGCGCGAGCGATCCCACGCAGAAAGGCCGGACCACACGGGAAACGCGGCGGCGGCCGACTCGATCGCGGCGGTCGCCTCGCCGGTGCCTCCGTAAGGGACGCGGCATACGGGACCTTCGGTCGCCGGGTTGCGAACCTCGACGGTCGCACCGGAGGAGGCGTCACGCCACTGGCCGTTAATGTAGAGTTTCAGTCGCGAAGTGTCCATAAGTTCCTTCATAAGCCGAATGCGAGCAGGAAGAGCACCAGGGCCAAAACCACCATGATGCGGTAGCCGGCGCGGATCGACTG
>JBEKKD010000439.1:0-4068 GCA_050010895.1 Armatimonadota bacterium | reverse complement strand
CAGCCTCACCGCCTCCACCTTAAACTCGTTCGTGAACTTCCGTCGCTCTCTCATCTCTCGCACCTCGATTCTGTAGTACCGTCCTTGCTATCGAGGTGTCCATCAAATCGGGGCCGGCCCAACCAACCACGCGAGAGGACAGGTCCCGCTCTGCACCTCCCGAAGAAACCCTCAGATCAGTTTTGGAACACCACGATCGTTCCTCTTGTAGTGGTCACTTTGCTGTGGAACCACCCAAGCCTGATTCTGGCATCGCTTCTGGTCAGCCGGTCGCGGGCAGAACGCGCGGATACGCAAAGAGCAGCCGGAGGACCCGCAGAGCCCGCCTATGCGACGGCCTCGACCTGCCCGTCGCTCAGCCGGATGGTGCGCTCGGCGCGGCCGGCGATGGTCCAGTCGTGTGTCACGAGAACGATGGTGACCTTGCGATCCTGGTGAAGCTGTTGCATCAAGTCCATGATCGCCGCGCCCGACCTGCTGTCCAGGTTCCCCGTCGGCTCATCAGCCAGGATCACCGAGGATTCGTTCACGAGCGCCCGGGTGTACTGGTTACTTTGCCGTAGAACCGCCCCAGCCTTGCTCTGACGGCATCCCATAGTGTATCGTGGGCACTCCATTTCCCTGGAGGGTGAACCCACGTGCAGTGGTTATTTCGCCGTAGAACCGCCCCAGCCTTGCTCTGACGGCATCCCCTGATGTATCGTGGGCACTTCATCTCACCGGAGGATGAACCCACGTGTGCTTGCCAACCGCCCGTGAAACCGGCCTAGAAGCCTTACGGCATGGCACGCGGCCATGGTGGCGCCAGAGGTGCCATTGCAGGACAGCCAGCTTGACGCGAGGCTGACGGCCAGAGTGTTGGGATACTCCTTGCACAAGATCGCGCGCCGGAACACCCGTCCTCAGAAGGACGGCTCCTATTGTGTGAGGAATCCAGTGCGTAAATCAAACGCGTAGCAACTTCCAGGAGGAAGCCAGAAATGGCCGAGAAGCATGGCGCCAGGGTTATGGAGATGAAGAAGGGAGACGTGTTCGTATGCGAGGCGGAGGACTGCCAGATCGAGGTGGAAGTCAAGAAAGGCCACGTCGAGAAGTGCGACCTCGTCTGCTGCGGAAAGATCATGAAGAAGAAGGCGGGGAAGTAGGCTGGGTAGAGGGAGCTTGATCGCCGCCCTATCTGTAGGTGCACCAAGGGGCTGAGATCTCACTAACACCTCCCTCGGTCCACCGCCGGTTGGCATAGTCTGCCCTTGTTAACCGCCCGTGAAGCCGGCCTAACATCACGCTGCCAGCCGGAAGGCGGTAAGCCGCGTGTCTGGGAAGAACCGCCGGTCAGTGTTCCCAGAGAGGGTTTTCGCGGAGCGGTCAGGCCGCTGCCACCGATCCCCGCGGTGGATCACTGACGGCACGGCGCCACCGATGGTCGAGTGCCCCCACCAGTGGTTGTAGTATTGGGAGAATTCGTCCAAGAGCTGGCCGAAATGATCCATCCCTCGGATGACCAGCACTCGCCTCAGCCATTCCCGCTTGAGTGTCCAGATGAGCCGCTCGGTCATCCTTAGTCATCTCCCGCGCCTCATCGAGGGTCTCACCGTCTGATCCTACCGTGATCTCGCAGGCCAGCGAAGCCCATCTCTTCGTCTCTCCATCGTAAGTGAAGAGAATCGTCAGGGGCACAGCGTACTTGGTTACCATTGACCGCTGCCTCTTGGCCCTGAGTATACTGGCCTCGAGCGCCGATGGGAAGACTCGCCTTCGCCGATGACTGTCCGCACGTCAAACGCGCTGGCCGAGCATGTTGCCCGAGATGTTCCGGAACACGGGCCGAGCTCTGGGGCGCCGCCTCGCCGGGATGGATTCCCCGTGCACCTCGATGTGACCGATGATGCGGGTGAGGCAGACTTCGGAGGCATCAACGTGCCCCTATCGCCACTCGCTCAGCAACCGCTCGCCGATCCTGCACGCCGCCGTTGTCCATAATACGAGTCGGAATAGAGAGCCGCGAACCAGTAGGGCTCGCTTTCCCTGGCAGGTTAGCGCGCGAGGTGGTAGATCAGCGGGCGGTAGCGAGGTGGTGGAATGGCCTTACCCGCGGCGCGCGCCGCCTCCAGCCACGCGTCCTTTGCACGTTCCACCTCTGCGAGCGCCTGCTCTGGGGTCTTGCCGAAAGCCGAGAAAGCCTCGAGATCGGGGATGTCGGCGATATGGCCGCCATCCTCTTCGCTGTAGAAGATGTTGATATGATAGTCGGACACCCTTAGTGCTCCAGTCTCAGATTGTACCGCTCTACCAGGCGCAGGAACTGCCTGATCTGATAGGGATCTGCGTCACCGGCTACCTCCTGGAGGTTAACCAACTCCGGCAGTATCTGCGGGCGGGCTAGCCAGGCCAGAAATGCGCGTCGAGGAACGCACGCACGCTGAGAGTGCGGATGTCGCGGACCGCGTCCAGGGCTAACAGATCCTGATCTCCAGTCACGATGCAGTCCGCGTGGCCGGCGATGGCGCAGGCAAGCACCTTGGTATCGGAAAGATCGCGCATTGGAATCTCCGGCTCCTCCAGCACGGTCACAACTTCGGCATATGAGAGGATATCCCTAAGCGCGAGATCGAGCTTCTCCTGGGGGATGCCGAAGCTCTCGGCCAGCACCGCCTCCAACTCAGCCAGCAACTCAGGCGAGGTCAGGGCCTGGAAATGCCCGCTGGCCGCGAGATCCACCACCCGCCGCGGCGCCCCACCCCAGAACAGCGAGGAGATCAGGACATTCGTGTCAATGACCACCCTCATCACCGGCGGACTCTCCGAAGCCGCACCGCGTCAAGCACGTCCTGCTCCCGGAGTCCGCGCTCCTCTGCAAACTGCCGCGCCCACTCCCGCAGGGTTTGACGCTGGGCAGGGTCCCAGCGATAGGACATAGTTCGCAGCCAGCCGTCGATCACGTCCCGCTTGAAGCGAATGGCTCTGCCGATCTTCACCCCGGGCAACTCGCCCCGACGGAACTTGCGGTAGATGGTCTGCGTATCGAGCTTCAGGTACGCCGCCAACTCCTCGACAGTCATGAGCTCGGCAGGCATCGTCACATCCTCGCTTTCTGTACTCTAGTATATCCTAGAGTCTCAGAGGATGCAATTCTAAGCGTTGTATGTACTGTAGTGTACCAGAGCAGATCTGGCTCGCCCAGGGAGCCAGGTGTCCCTGCGATCGCCAACGGGCAATGGAACAGCGTCAGGAGCACCCAGGTACATATCTCTTTCGTCGTCGGGAGGGCCGAGCGGGTTCTGGACGATCTCGGCGTGCAGACCGGCACCTCTCGGCCATCGGCTCTGCTTGTGGCCTGGGTTCGAGCGCCATCGGCGTCAGGCTGGCTGATTCTCCGGGGCGTGCTCCGCCAAGTTGGGCGCATGCAGGATGTACAGACACCTCCCGGGTTCGTAGCCCCCGGCGACCTCGCCCTCATACACCAGGAGGGCGTCTCTCAGTAGCTTCGCGAGACTCATGTCGTGGCGTTCAGCCATCCGGCGCATTCGTTCAGCAATCGGCCCGTGGATCGCTACCGTCAACGCGTCAGCCTGCGTCCGAGGCCGGCTGTGTCGCCCGGCGTTGCCCCGCGCTTGGCCCGCCGCCTCGTGCCCGGGTCGGAGCTCGGCCTCGCGCTGGGCGCGCCGCTCTCGGCGCGTCTGAGCCGCCTTCAGGCCGCGCTGCCGGCGACGCTCGCACTGTTCGGCGAAAGGTGCTGAGGACATCCGGAGATAGCATGGCGGAAGGTCATGGCTCAGCGCCATGTCTTGGCACACGAGTACTGGGAGATCTATGACGAGGGCGGATGAGGCTATGGACGGCGGGGCCGGATTCCCCAGAGCGCAAGGGCATCGGCAACGGGGATGCCGGCTTCCTCAAGGATCTCTTCGATGAGTGTGCCAGGCATCTCGCCGCTGGCGCGGATGCGGAGGGACAGTGACAGATCTGCCGCCAGAGGGTCGCCGCCAGATGTCGTGGCCGGCGCCATGCCGGATTAGGGAGAAGCCGAAAGCACGGAGGAGCCGTTCCACCTCACGTGTAGGCCTCGGT
>JBEKKD010000438.1:0-4076 GCA_050010895.1 Armatimonadota bacterium | reverse complement strand
AGATCCATGCTCCTCACTGATACTGGACACGTTAGGTCCTCCTCTCGGGAGATTGGTTCGGTGCCAAGATCATAGCCCGAGGCGGGACCTAACGCATTATAGGAAAGCTGTAACCGGTATTATCGGACGCACGGTGAGACTCGGAAGGCTGGCCTGTGGGACAGGCAGAATAGTTGCCCTGCCGGTCGCACCTCCAGAGCAGGGCGCGGTCAGCCTGTGCCTGGCAGCCCATCTCCTGTAGGTGGTATGGGCGAAGCCAGAGCCGACCAGAGCCCACTGCGCGGAGGGATACTGAAGAAAAGGAGAGACAGTCATGCCCAAGCAGTCAGGAACTATGGCAGCATTCGCGCGGGTGGAGGCGAAGCTGCGCAGAGAGATCAGGGCGCTGGAAGCAGCCCTGGCGCGCACCCAGGAGAAGCACAAGGGGGCAGCCGCGCGCCTGGAAGAGCTACTTCGAGTGAGGGCGCTGGTCACAGGAGCAGCGCCCCCGCAGAAGAAGGCCAGGCCGGCCAAGTCGGGCGCGGCAGTCTCCCGCGTACAGCCCACTGCAGGGGGGAGCCTCCCGGAGACAGGCACGGCTGCTCGCGCGGTACTGGACGCCATCCGTGCCGGCCTGAGTCAGATCACGGAGATCAGCAAGAAGACCGGGTTTGGCCCCAACAAGGCAGGAGGCCTCCTGACACTCTTGCTCAAGCGCGGGCTGGTCACCCGCTCCAGCACGGGTGAGTTCGTACCGGGCCCGACGTTGGCGAAGGGGGAGAAGAAGTAAGCGCGGGCAGCGGCCATCTGCACCTGTACCCAGAGCCCGGCCCGGGAGGTTCGCACTCGGGCCGGGTTCTGCTCTGCGTGAACCGATGCTCCTGGCGCTGAGCTTCCCACTCCATCGGCGCCCGAAAGAGCTTCTTCAGGGAGAGCCCACTGGGCTCGGCGCCGTCGAGAACGGTCTCCACGATGTCGGGAGCCAGCAGCGACAGCCGCAACAGGCGAGCGACATAGGAGTTATCGACACCCAGCTCTCGCGCCAGCGCGCGAATGCTGGCATAGCGCCCCTGTTCCAGCAGATCCCGCTAGCGATGGGCGCGGGCGATGGCCGAGGCGAGGGGCGCGTTTGTGCTGGGCTGTGCGCCGATTCATGCGGCCACCTCCCGTGCTCCACGATGGTCATTCATCTCCGCGATCAGCGCCGCCAGGCCCTCCGTGCTGAAGTGCACGTCGGCCCGGTCCGGGTAGACCTCCACCCGCGTCACCACATCATAGCCCAACACCGGAGGGTTTCCGGTGTACATGCCCTTGCGCTTGGTGGCCGCGACTTTGTCCCTGATGCGTTCCCCGATGATCTCGCCTTCCAACTGGGCAAAGGAGAGGAGGATGTTCAGCACCAGCCGGCCCATGGAAGTGGCGGTGTTGAACTGCTGGGTGATGGAGACGAAGGAGACGGTGCGCCGATCGAAGACTTCGATCAGCCGGGCGAAATCGAGCAGAGAGCGCGACAGCCGATCCACCTTGTAGACCACCACGCAGTCGATGCGGCCTGCCTCCACATTTGAGAGCAGCCGCTCCAGACCGGGCCGCTCCAGGTTTCCGCCGGAGAAGCCCTGGCTGACCGCGCGACTCCCGCCCAGTGTCACTCCCCCTCCCAGGGCAGCGGGGAGAACCCGAATCCGTCGCCCTTGCTCTCATCATACTCGTACTCGTAGACCTTCACGCTCTGAGGCGGAGTGAACCCAAAGGTTGTGGCGGGCATCGAGAGGTCGTACTCATGCCACTCTTCGGCCACCACCGTCTCTCCCCTTCCGGATCTGGCGATCTCCCGTTCGCCCAAGAACTGCCCGAAATCATCGACGTAGAACTCGCGCCGGAAGCTGCCGCTATAGGCCTCCCCCTGCGGCCGCCAAGTCGACTCGTCCAGTGCTATGACTGTCACTGGCGTGCCGTTCACCTGTGCAGCCCAAGTCGTGACGCGGTCTGCCCCGTCGAGCTGCTCCTCGACCCAGTCCGATTCCATAAGGTCCGCTATGAATCCAGGCGACCCATAGGGGCTCTTCAGCTTGCCACTCGGGTAGCGCATGTCTTCAGGCTGCAGCACCCAACGGATAGCAACCCGTCGATGCTCGGGCTCGTACTGCCACAGATAGCCGTCCGCCACGTTCATGCCCTGGCTGATCTTGAGGGTCTTGTCGGATCCATACCTGTTCCACAGCCAGCCGTCTTCTTCCGATACCCAGGCTTCGTATTGCAGTGGCTGTTGCCAGCCGCCCTGAGCGTCAGGAAGCCGCAGCGTGCCCCACGTATGCATGTTCGTCACATTTTGGGCAGCCGCCGCGGCCGCCATCAGCAGGTGCGCGCCGCGACGCGCCTGTAAAGGCCCGCGGGTACTCGCCATCGCTCCTACCAACGCGACCGCCACCACCACAGAAACCGCCTGCCGACGCCGTGATGTGACGGGCCGTCCGACGACAGAGATGGGGATCGCCGCCACTGCGGCTCTCAGTCGGGCCTCGAGCGCTGGCGGCGCCTCTATCTCAGGTTTCGCTGACCTGATCAGCGACTCCAGCATCCTTCTCTGCCGAAACATTCGCGAGTCCTTTCTCGGAGAGCGCTTCTCGCAGCAGCTTCAGTCCCGTGTGCACTCTCCATGCGAGTGTGCCAAGCGGAAGTGACAGTGCTCGCGCTGCCTCCAGGTAGGACAGCTCTTCCCAGTACACGAGCAGGAGCGGATGACGATATGTGTCGGGCAGCCGTTGGACTGCGTCGCGCACAGCCCGGCTCGCTAGATGCCTGTCGTCGCCAGGGTCGCCGTCCGGCCCGGCAACCTCCTCGATGGGGAACTCCGAGCCTTCTTTCCGGGCCGTCTCGCGACGCTTAAGGTAGACTCGGTAGGCGATTCCGTAGAGCCAACTCCTGATCTTGCCGCTGTGACGGAGACGGCCAAGGGCCTGCCACGCTGTCAGCAACGCCTCCTGTGTGAGGTCCTCAGCGCCAATGGCATCTACTCCCAGGCGCCTGAAGTAGCAGTAGATGGCTTCACTTTGGGCCTCGACCGTGTGCCAGAGCTGCGCGCTGCTTGGGCCTTCCGCTCGCATCTGTCGCTCCTGACTCTATGTCCGGAAACGAGCCCGGTTTCTTGGCTTCCCGGAAGGAATCTGGGTGGTGTAATCGCTGGATGTACCCGGAACGAAGCCGACGCGCATCGCGACGAGAAATCAAGACATCAGCCGATTGTCTGATCAGCATTGGGCCGCGGCCCGACCAACCGCCTGATCCCAGCGTGTTGCTCGTACAGCTCCAGTTTGCGGACGAGCAGTCGCACGAGCCACCGTTTCTCCGGCGAAGGCGAGCCGAGTCGCTGGTTGACCTCATCTCCGACCTCGCCGGGGGCGACCTGTCCCTGCCAGTAACATCGGAGCGCAGAGAGGAAGTCCCGCCACCAACGTTCGGCTCGGCCATGATCAGGATACGTGTCGTCGCACTGGAGGAATCCTGGTACCGGCGCGTCGCCGTCTCTTGGCTGTCGCTCGCGGCCGATCGCCCAGAGCGTACGTTCCAGAAACCGAAAAGCCTTTGGCGCACACAGCCACGACCCCTCTATGTTGCCTCGGAACCGGTCCCAGTCCTGGCAGACCGATGCCAGACGCGCGTTGAGCTGTCTCACGCGCGGCGCTTCGAGTTCAGTGAAGTAGGGATCGAGGAAGGACGGATTACCGTAGCTGTCTCCACTGCCGCGCAAGTCCCCGAGATAGTGATCCCGGACGAAGACGTCCCTGGCATCATCGTCCCAGACCAATGACTTGACCCACCACCGCTGCCGATGAAGGACACGCTCCACAAGCAGCTCTTTGATCTCGGTTCGCTCGCCCAGTGTCTGCCAGAGAGCTGCGCACACGCGATCCCATTGCTTGGTGTCGGCTCTGCGCGCGATCAGCTCCTGTGCCGCCTCCTCGGGCGCTGCGCCGACTAGCCTGCATTATTCATGAGGGTGAGTGAAGGAGTGGTTGAAGGCGCTTTCGGATGGGCGCGAGGGAAGGCGGGCGGTAGGTTGACCGCGATTCTCCGAGCGGGAGTGCCCACAGGGCCGG
>JBEKKD010000437.1:0-4082 GCA_050010895.1 Armatimonadota bacterium | reverse complement strand
CGACTCATCCGGGTGTCCGAGGGCGATGGCGGCGATCATCTGGTCCTGGCGGCCAAGCCACTGCCGCAGTTCGTCGTAGGCGTAGAACACGTCGCAGATCCAGAGCGTGCCGAGGCCCAGGTCGAGCGCCGCGAGCAGCATGTTCTGGATCGCGGCGCCGATGGACGAAAGGTCCGCGACGGTCCAGAACTCAGAGGGGAGACCTATGTCCGGCGGGGTTTCCACGGACTGGGGGTAGAAGATGAACACGATGACAGGCGCCTGCTCCATGTGGGGGAGGGTCCGCTCCGCACTGCCGAGCCCCTCTCCCTGCTCCTTCCGGAGAAGCACTGCGGTCCGCATCACCTCCACCGCCTCCGTCTTCTTCGCTCCCTGGGCCACGATGAAGTGCCAGGGCTGACGGTTCTTGCCTGAAGGGGCCTGACGCCCCGCCTCGAGGATCTGCACGATCATATCACGCGAGCCGGCGCGTCCGTGAACTGCCGCATGCTTCTTCGAGCATGAATCGCTTCCAGAGCGTCCATAGTCGCTGTTACCTCACCGTGGTCGTCCGGTACGGCAGCTGCGCCACAGCACCAACAATCGCGTCCCGACGAATCTCCGTCATCCTTGGTGTTGAGGAAGCCACCAGCGGAGCACGACATTACCATACTTCATGCCGGCGCCATAGGCCTCAAGCATCAGGTAATCGCCGCGAACGATTTCTCCTTCGCGAAAGGCTGTATCCAGGGCCAGCGCCACCGAGGAGCCAGCGCAGTTGCCGTAGCGGGCGATGTTTCGGTCATAAACAGGCGTGGCAGATTGTCTTTTCGAGGCGTCAACAATCCTCATATTCAGCTGATGAGGAATGACGAGACTAATCGCCTCGAGGGGGACACCAATATCAGCGCAAATCTGTCTTCTCAATTCAGGAACCTTCCTGACGATCGCCTTCAGCATGGGCCCGCCGCCATCGGGACCGAAGTGCACATAGTGTTCACGTTTCCCAACCGTGTCGAGACTTGCCGGTAACGCGGTGCCGCCGGCTTTAGCGCCTGCGCAGTCAATAAACTCGCGATCAGAGTTCATCCGATAGCCCAGAATCCCATAGCCTTCCTCGTCAATTCCTTCCATCACGACCGCGCCCGCGCCGTCGCCAAAAAGGATGCAAGTATTGCGATCCTGATAATCCACGAACTTGGAGGTAGCATCGCCAGAGACGACCAGAACCGTGCGATATCGAGGATAGAGAAACATCTTGTCATAGGCTTCGCCGAGAGCCAGGCAGAAGCCGGCGCATTGAGCGGTAACATCGAGGGCTAGAGTCGTATTGGGTGCCCCGAGCTTCTGGGAGAAGGTGTCGGAAGTGTTGGGAACCAGCTGATCGGGGAAGGAATAGGTGACAAGAATCAGATCCAGATCAGCGGCAGTCTTCCGGGCCATGGCCAGGGCTTTTTGGGCCGCCGGCACCATCAGGTCGCTCGAGGAAATGCCAACATCGGCGATTCGCCGTTCTTTGATGCCAGTACGTTGGGTAATCCACTCATCGCTGGTCGCAACCATCTTGGAGAGATCGTCGTTAGTTAGGATCGTCGTGGGAACCTCGGAACCGATACCGGTGATGCAGAACGATGACACTGTGAAACTACCTCCTTGCCCCTGCTAAGTTCAGGATAGCACATGACACTGTCGACCTGCTAGGAGAACCGCGTCGGTTACCGCGAGGGTGAGGCTTCCGCCGGCATCGCTGCAATCACTGAGGCAAGCCCTCACGCTCAGAACCCGCCTCGCCGAGAGGCTGGTTCTGGCGTGTAACAGCCTCATTCTCGCCCGTTTGCGAGTCGCAGACCTTCGGACGGCTTGCCCCCTTTGCCGTGGATGGTGGCGACGCGGAAGCCCTGGTCCTCTCACAGGTCACCGACGCACAACCCCACCGCCTCCGCTGCTCGTAAGCCGTTGCGCAGCATCAGCGCCAGGAGGGCGCGGTCGCGGAGGGCGGGAAGGTCATCACCTACGGACGCCCTGAGCAGTGCTTTCGCCTGCTCTGCCGAGAGCCCGATCGTGGGCGAGTAGTCGCCGTTGGTGCGCAGCGTGCGCAGCCGCTCCGCGGGATTGTCCGGCCGGTGCCCTGCCCTCCTGGCAGGATGATCCCTCCTTGCTGACTTGGCTGCGCGCCCTCTGAGGCGACCCCCACCCTCCGGATTATGTGAGCCAGAATGCCCCGCTCTCCCCCAGATCAGCCCCCACATCGGCCCAGGCTGAGCCAACAGGACACAAACAAATAGCCTGCATAATCTTCGTTATGTGAGCGCTCACATAAGGGAGAACAGTCAAGGTCGGGGCGGAGGAATCTTCAGGATCTCCCCTTCCATTCTGGAGGCCAGTCTCGATGCAGTCGTGGCCACGCGCGGCCAGTCGCCAGGTTCTGTGGATCCGGCACGCTCAACGGCGCGCAATATCATGCGCCACTGCATCGGTGTTGTGGGCCGACTTCATCCAACAGGGGTTCTGGGTAGCGGCGTCAGTGGCGACGCGGGGAGCATGTAGGGTGCATTGGGAGGGCATCCCGGGCGGCATTGGAATGCCGCCTCTACTGCTCTGCTGCCCCCTGTGCTATACTGCGCGGGCCGGCCCGCCGAGTCAGGCCGCACTACGAGGGTTTGCGCTTGGGCGCAGGTGGGGTGTGCGATGGGTGCTCGGAGTCTGTGGCGGACTGTGGCGACGCTGCTCATGCTGCTGGTCAGTCTCGCCCTGCCGGCGTGCGCGGCGCCGTTCGAGACGCTGTTCGAGGACATCAACCCAAGTATCGGACTTCCGGGGACGAGCGGCGGCGCGTGGGGCGACTATGACGGGGACGGCTATCCGGACCTCTTCTTGTCTGCGAGCCCATCCTTCTTCCTGAACCGCTCTGACCAGCTCTTCCATAACAATGGGGATCTGACATTCACAGACGTGAGCGCGAGCGTCGGTCTGCCACCCACGATCGAGGAAAGCCAGGGCGCCGCCTGGGGTGACTACGACAACGACGGCTTCCTTGACGTCATTGTGGGCTGCGGCGCCGCGCCGACCAAGCTCTACGACAATGTCGACGGACACTTCACCGAGCTCGCAACGGCTGCCGGCCTCAACCCGACGCAGCGCACGGGCCGGACGGTGGCCTGGTGCGACTATGATGGCGACAACTGGCTCGATGTCTTCGTCTGCTACGCCCTTACCGACGTCTCGGCGCTGTTCCACAACAACCACGATGGCACATTCACTGATGTCACGGCGGCCGCCGGGATGCTTGCTCCGATACCACCCAGTGCTGCAAATGACTGTTCCTGGGCCGATTATGACAATGACGGACACCCTGACCTGGTGGTGAGCCGCGGATCGATGAGCACTCCGCAGAGACCCTTGCTCTATCACAACAAGGGCGATGGCACCTTTGAGGAGGTGGGAGTGCAAGCCGGGATCGGCGCAGTCGCCGATACTCTGGGGGTGGCGTGGCTGGATTACGACAATGACGGCTGGTTCGATCTCTACTTCTGCAGCGAGCAGCATGGCCGGGACTGGCTCTTTCACAACAACCACGATGGGACGTTCACGGACGTGTCCGACGCGGCAGGCCTGGCCGGTGATGTCTACAAAGGCAATTCGGTCGCCTGTGCTGATTACGACAACGACGGCTTCGAGGATATCTTCGTCGGCAACACCGAAGTGAATCAGCCTTTCCTCTACCATAACAACGGAGATGGCACGTTCACTGACGTAGCGCAGTCTGCGGGGCTCGGGGGCAGCCACTCCAATCTGGTCGCCATCCGGGCGGACATCGATCTCGATGGGAAGATGGACCTGTTCGTGGGCGTGGGGGAGCCTACATCCCGTCTCTTTCACAATATCGGCCAGACCGGCAACTGGCTGCGCGTGCTCCCATTGACTAGCGCTACGGGAGACGCCACTGACGCTACGAAGCCGGCGCGCGACGCGATCGGTGCGGTGTGTCAATCGCGATATGAAAATGTACCAATTATCGCGACGTGGAAATGTACCACCCGCGGCCGTCCAAGCTAGCTGTGTGGTTTCACCTCCCCCGCCTCGAGTTTGTCCTTGAGCCGGTA
>JBEKKD010000436.1:0-4088 GCA_050010895.1 Armatimonadota bacterium | reverse complement strand
ATGAAACCGCGCTCCACGTTGGATTCAGTGGGGCGCTTGGATGCGGGATGGAGGTAGGACCGCGCTGCTT
Source organism: Armatimonadota bacterium (assembly GCA_050010895.1). Classification (GTDB taxonomy): domain Bacteria; phylum Armatimonadota; class Hebobacteria; order Hebobacterales; family Hebobacteraceae; genus JBEKKD01. The sequence goes on along the minus strand of JBEKKD010000436.1, from coordinate 4,018 downwards.
CCCGGCCGCCAGGCGGTGCGCATTGGGCCGATAACTGTGTCCTATGGGCCCAATCCGTGCTGGACATTCCCGCTTATGTAACGCTTTACATAAGCCGGATCCTGCCTATCCGGTTGGCTCAGCACGATACAAGATGTGGTATGGTTTCGGTGCAAACAGAAGCGAATGCGGCGACCCCTTGGCCTTCGTCATCCGGCCTGGTTCCGGCCGCGCCATGGCCCGCTGTAGCTCCTGTAGCATCGCCCAGGCCGCCAATGGATGCGCTTCGGACACTGCTCGGCCTCGCTGGTCAGCACACCCTCAGCACCTACAGGATATTGTATGATGCTGAGCCAATCGGATAGGCATAAGCCGGATTATGTAAGCCATTTGCTTATGTTATGTCGCGTTGTCCAGACGCCGGCAACGGGCGCGTGGGCAAGAATCGGCCGATTCTGGCTTACATAATCTCGGAGCTGCCGAGGCGTCGCCGGCCTGTGAGCCAGCCAACAGGACGTCGCCGTCCATGGCTGAACCCTATGCTTCTCGCGGGCATCGCGGTCAGCGTGGCGCGTCCCAGCGTGGCGAGACGGTCCAGAGGTCAGTCGGGGACAGGATACGCATCCAATGCTGGCCATCCCTGTTCTGGGTCCCGACCGACTTGCGCGCGCCCTGCAGAGCTCGTGGATTATGTGAGGCACGATGCGCCCCTTTGCCCTGGGACTGGCTTCAGAAAGCCCAGAGGAAGGTCTGGGAAACATAACAACTTTGCTTGCATAATCCCGCCGACCTGAGCCATTCATTGGCGTCAGGAGGCACGGACATGACGGCAGAGAGCGCAGTGCAGCCGGCGGCCGCAGCAGTGGGATTCGATGAAGCGGTGGCAGGTTTCGTCGACTACCTCAGCTCCTACCGCGGCTACTCGGTCCATACGGTGAAAGCCTATGCCAGAGACCTGCGGGAGTTCCGGGGTCTCCTCATGGGGCGCTACCCAGGTGTCGTTGCTCCCGATCAGGTACGGCGCGAGATGGTGGTGCAGTTCGCGCTGAGCCTGAAGGGCCAAGCGCCGCTCACAGTGCGGCGCAAGCTCACCGCCATCGCTTCCTTCTATCGTTTCCTGGACGACACGGGGCATGCCGTTGCCAATCCCGCGCGGGCTCTCCCTCTGCCTAAGATCGCGCATCGCTTGACTTCCTGCCTGAGTCAGGAGCAGGCGACGGTCCTGCTAGAGGCGGCGCACACGCCATGGCATCGCGCGATGATCGCGCTACTGCTGCTCACCAGGTTGCGGCGCAGCGAGGCCGCCGCGATCACTCTGGGCGATCTCGATCTCGATCAGTCACAACTCGTGGTGCGCGGCAAGGGAGCGAAGCAGCGTGTCGTCCCGCTCACGCCGCGCGTGGTCGAGGCGATCGGGGAGTACCTGCAGTGCCGGCCGCAGACTGAGAGCCAGCATCTCTTCGTCAGCCGCGTCGGTGGCCATCCCCTCCATGCGCGTGTCGCCGGCCGCATGCTGCAACATGTACTCCAGCGCGCCGGCCTCGACGAGGAGGGCATCACCCCCCATCGCCTCCGCCACACCTTCGCCACCCACCTCATCCGCTCCGGTGCCGACATCCGCACCATGCAGGAGCTACTCGGCCACGCCGATCTGCAGACCACGGCCCGCTACCTGCACTCGGACACGCGCACGAAGCAGGCGGCGGTGGGGAAGCTGGCCGCGGCGTTCGCTGGCGCCGCCACGACTTAGTGGGGTGGGGGCCCCGGGTAAGAGGGGGTATCCCCGAAAGCCGCACCACCCCACACTCTGCTGCTTCCCCGCCCCTACGGCCGTCTCCTCGGCCCGCTTCAGACGGATGCGCCAGTCTCTTCGGCCTGACACACCGTGCTGAGCACCGTGTGCTAGGCAGCCCGTCTGGCCCGCGATATACTGGCGCTGCGAGGAGACCGGCATTCCCGCTTGGCCGCTGTCCATGAGCGGGAGCATCTGCCCGCGGTGCCGGAAGAGCCCATCCTCTCGCAAAGGCCGGCGGCCATCCCTCCTGACGAGGCTCCCACAGGACATGCTTACCAGTTGCACATGCTTCCTTCTCACCGCAGCCGGAGGTGACAAGAGTGGTCGCTTCACGCTGACGTTACATGGGCGTGCGGTGACCGGCGAGGTTGTGCACATACAGATCACTGAGTACCGCCCTTCATTCTTTGTCCCGCGCTCCACGTCAACCGTGCTGACCGCGCCAGCCGTTGAGCGTCGCTGCCTTGCGCTGAAGTCACTCGATGGGGAAGAAGTCGACGGCCTTTACTTCTCGTCACTCGCCGCGCTCCAAGACACAGCACGCCGAATACGATCGGCAGCGGGCCGGGTGTATGAGTCCGATGTGCATCCGGTCGACCGATTTCTCATGGAACGCCATGTCAAGGGATGCTTCGAGGTCGAGGGCACTGCTACTCGTCGAGGCGAACTGGTTGAGTTCGTGAATCCCCGCATTCACAGTGCCGATGCTGCCGTTGCACTCACGGTTCTCTCCATCGATATCGAGACCCACGTTGCCGGTGGCACCATCTACAGCATCGCATGCGGCGGCGCCGCAGATGTCGTTTTGATGGTTGGCCAGGAGCCCGACACACCAACGGTACGTTTCTTCTCCGACGAAGCGGCACTGCTGCGCGCGTTTCTGGCGCATGTCGCTGCGGAGGACCCGGATATCATCGTGGGATGGAACGTCGTGAACTTCGATCTGGCCTTCACCCAACGGCGGTGTCTGGCGCTGGGTGTGCCATTCGCCCTGGGGCGCAAGGCCACTGCGCGCATTCTGCCCGCCGACCCTCTTCGCAAGCGGCCGGCGCTGGCGCGGGTACCCGGTCGAGTGGTGCTCGACGTTCCCGTCATGCTGCGGGCATCGTTTCACACCTTCGAGGAGTATTCGCTGGATTTCGTCGCCTCGGAGATGCTCGGGAAGCGCAAGCTGGTCAGAGAGAGTGGGGCCATGAAGATCGCGGCAATCGACCAGCTCTACGCGTCCGACAAGCTGGCGTTGGCGCACTACAACCTCGAAGACGCTCTGCTCACCCGCGAGATCTTCGACAAGGCCGCGATTCTCCCCGATCTGGTCGAACGCGCCAAGCTGTGCGGCCATCTGCTCGACCGGGTCGGCGGCAGTGTGGCGGCCTTCGATTATCTCTACTTGCCGAAGTTGCACCAGGCCGGGTACGTCGCGTGCGACGTTGCCGATGTGTCATCCTCGAACCTCTCGGTGCCAGGCGGTCACGTGATGGACAGCAGGCCGGGCCTGCACCAGAACGTCCTCCTCTTTGACTTCCGCAGCCTCTACCCATCGATTATCATGACGTTCCGCATTGACCCGTTGGGCCTGGCGTCGAAGGCCACAGAACGGATCAGCAATCCTGTGGGTCCGTCATTTGCCAGACGAGCACATTCTTCCCGGCATCATCGCCGAACTGCTGGCGGCCCGAGACCGCGCCAAGCAGACAGACAACGCGCCGCTCTCGCAGGCGATCAAGATCATCATGAACAGCTTCTACGGCGTCCTGGGCACGACGAGCTGTCGGTTCTTCTCAGCCGAGGTGGCGTCGACGATCACAGGAACTGGACAGTACATCTTGCGCGAGACCAGCGCACACATCGAACAGACTTCGGGCTGCCCGGTTATCTACGGCGACACCGATTCGCTGTTCGTGCTGCTGGGGGCCGGTCAGGAGCGGGTAGCGGTCCAGCGTGCGAGCGATATTGCCGACGAAGTGAATCAATGGCTCCGCAGTCAGATACAGGCGCGGTTTGGGGCGGAGTCGGCCCTCCTCCTGCAGTGCGAACGTCATTTTCGCTATTTCTTCATGCCCACGATCCGCGGCTCCACGCAGGGAAGCAAGAAGCGCTACTGCGGCGCGCTGGAAAGAGACGACGGATCGCTCCAATTGGTATTCAAGGGTCTTGAATCGGCGCGCACTGACTGGACCGACCTGGCGCAACAGATCCAGCACGAGTTGTACATGCGGATGTTTACGCAGCAACCGGTGGAAC
>JBEKKD010000435.1:0-4117 GCA_050010895.1 Armatimonadota bacterium | reverse complement strand
GCTGCGCGCTCTGGCGACGTTCTGGAAGGTCTTTGACTCGTGAGCCAGGTACTGATCTGCGATCTCCCACACGCCCTGGATCTTCTGGGTGCAGGTATTGAGCGCGGCCGAATAGTGGGACTTCCCGCCGTTCACCGCCTGGTAGCGGGCATTGAGGGTATTCCAGGTATTGGTGTAGGCGAATCCCAGGATCACACCGATGAGCACCAGCGCCACGAGCACTACTGCACACCCGATTCCGAGTTTCCTCATCACTGCGCTCCTTTTCCCGCCTTCGCTCGCCGTAAGGCTAGGTTTGTCTCCTCCACGATGACCGACACTCCCTTGTCGAAGTTGCCGAAGTTCAGATACTCCTTAGCGTCGTCCATGATCTTGCCATAGTCAACTGTCGAGAACGCCGGCAGGCCCCGCCCCACGGAGATCGTCATCCTCTCCTGCGCATCCGGCCGGATTAGCCAGACGACTCCGTTGTTGCCACCCTCCGTGCTATAGCCCTTGCTGCCGAGCTTGAGCCAGCGGCCGTAATGGGTCGCCCAGGTGTCCGGCTGCTTCACTCCCTTCATGACGATCACAACGACCTCCGCGATCTTGTCGTCTTGCAATCCCTGACAGATGGCATTGCCTCGCCGGATGGTCTCCTGAGAGAGCACTCCAACTTCGTCCACCACCCATGAACTGGCGAGCGGCGGGAACGCCGGCTCGCCCTTGGGCACCGCGGTATTGGGGTCGTAGGGCGCGCTGGGGCCTTGACCACCACCGCAGCCAGCGATCACGAGCGCGAGCAGCAGGAGCCCGAACCACTTACCAAGGCTCGGCATCCTGCTTCGCCCCTTCCCGGCATACCGGACATCGATGCTTCGCCTTGCGACTACACCCTGCCCCACCGCCTCCGGCGCAGGCGCACGCGCAGGCACAGGAGACGCAGGCACATGCGCAGGAGAACCCGCCTCCGCCGAAGCCACCTCCGCCGCCGGTGAAGATGCCTCCGCCACCGCCCCCACCTCCTCCACCGCCTCCACCGCGTGAGGCACCAGCGCCAGCGTAGAAGATGCCGCCACCAGAGTAGCCGCCAGTACCCCAACGATATATGGCGTAGAGGATGAGCCCTGAAATGAAAAGGCCTCCGAGGATGTTCAGGACAACACCGCCCCATGGCGCGCCGCCCGGCGCGCCCTCGGACTCGCCGGCCCCGCGAAGGCTTACGCTGGGAATGGCATTGGGAAGCACTGTCTTGGGGAACGAGATCGAAATGGAGAATCTCTCTCCCTTCCCCAACTTGGTCTTGACCCAAGAGAGCTCCTCGTCCGAGATCGAAGTGGGCTGAGGCTTCGCGGTAACTGTCTCCGTCTTGGCGAAGCTCTTCAGCCGGATTTCCAGCGATTCGACAACGGCATTGTCGTACCAACCCGGGGTGAAGTCGAGTCCGTAGTTCTTGTTGTCAGCGTAGAACAGCTTGTCCTGGCTGATGGAGCACCGTATCTCAAAAGTCTGGTTGGGCCGGTAGTCCCTATCCAGGTCGACGTGGACGCCGCTCCATCCACCCTCGTTCGCTGGGTAGATATTCCTGGCGGCGCCGCCCGAGCTCTTGATCTCGAACATCTCGTTCGGCAGGCCGAGGGTCGTCCAGGGGACATGTCCCCCCGTAACCAGCCACTTCTGGTAGAAGTCGATGCCCACTTTGCCATCGGAATGCGGCGTCAGCGTGACCCTGTAATCCAGGATGCGGTACGTGCCGGTATCCCCTGCCGCGAGCGCAGGCAGAACGGCGACGTTCAGCACGAGCAGAGCCAGGAGGAGTCTCTGGATCTTCACGCCGCGTCCCCTTTACTCCCTGTCTGGTGGCGCGGCGTCTGATCCAGCGGGCAGCCCCCGCCGCACACTGCGAAGTCTGCACAGCCCTTGCATTCCGTGGGAGCAAGGAGATGATCACGCAGCTTTCGACAGGTCGGGTGATTCCAGATGGCCTGCCAGGGATCGGTGAGGATGTTTCCGACCGTCTCCGGCCACGACTGGCAGGGAAGGACAGAGCCGTCGGGCTGGACCAGCATGTTGTGGGCGGCCGCGGAGCAGCACTTGGCACCCAGGCCGAGACCGATGGGATTCACGATCGCATAGCAGCCAGGCGAGTACCACTGGAGGCTGACCCCAAGTTCTTCGGCTCTGCCGCATGCTGCCTGGAGTACCTGTTTCAGTTCTGCATCGGCCAGCCCGTTCGATTCCTTGTACCGGGTTCCCCGGCCGCTGCAGATCACAGTGTTACAGGCCACGCTGTCAATGCCCAGCTCATTCTTCAACCAGGCGATGGTGTCGGGAAAATGCGCGGCATTGAGTGTGGTCAGGGTGGTGTTGGTCACCACCTGCAGCCCGACCTCCGACGCCCTCTTGATTCCTGCAACCGTCCGGGCGTGGGAACCTGCCGCGCCCGTCATCTCGTCATGGATCTCCGGCCGATGGGATTCAATGGTGACCTGAGCATAATCCAGGTTCGCGCCGCGCAGCGATTCCGCGAGTTCCTCCAACCTGGTGCCATTGGTCACCAGGCCGGTAACGAACTCCTCTGCCTGGTCGATGAGTTCCACGATATCGTCGCGAAGAGTCGGCTCGCCACCGGTGAACACCACCTGAGGGATTCCGATCCTCCAGAGGGCCTCATAGACTGCCAACCACTGCTGAGTCGAGAGCTCCGGCCGGCCCCGGTCTTCGCTGTTGTAGCACTTGGCGCAGTTGAGGTTACAGCGGTAGGTGACTGCCAGGTCCATCCGCGCCGGCGCGTTCCAGGTCTCCGGTCGCAATTCCCTCGGGCTCATGTTGAGATCCGCTGGACACGCGCCTTCCGCCAGCTTCGTCAGGGTGCCGAAGATGCGGTCGAGATCGGCTTTGACCCGAGCGAGAGTAACGCGATTCCGCAGGGCGAGGCGCCGCCCGTACTTCGCCATCATCCCCTCGACGACGTAGTTGACCACCTGCTCCGATTTATCGCCATCGCCCTGCTGGAACCGCCACATAGCATCGATGATGAGCGCGACGAAATCCGTTGCCGTCCGATCCAGGTGGTAGGGCGGCTGCTGGCCATCCAGCCAAAGCAGAGCGCCGCCCTTATGCGGCCTGAGGTGGAATCGATGGCCATTGATGGTGGCGTGATGCACCCCCTCGCCCGTGAAATGAGGCTTCCTCGTCTTATTCCGCCCTGGCTCCGCCACTTCGCACCCTCCGAATCGGTCCGGCACACCGACACTAACGTGACTGCCTTCGGTTCACCGGAGATGCTCAGCAGTCCTCTCGTTCACGCCAACAGCACCGGCTCGCGCTAGCGCACCTACATTCCGGTAGCGGAGCGTTCCTGTGGGAGCCGCGAACCAGGCGTATGGGTATGCTGAATGCGCGTATGTTCAGCGCATCGCCGACATAGAGCTCGTGCGTGATCTTACAGCGGCGCCCCAGCTCGTCGGTGGAGTCATAGCGGCCGGGTGCCAGTAGGCGTCGCTCGGCCTCGCGGCTCACATCCACGCGGATATATCCCGCGCCTCCCTCCATGTGGACGCGCTGAGCCCATAACTGTGTCCTATGGGCCCAATATCTTCTGGACATTCCGGCCCACCTGAGCCATTCATTGTGGCCGGGAGGCAGGAAGATGCCAGCAGTGAGCGCAGTGCAGCCGGCGGCCACAGGCGGATTCGATGACCCGGTAGTCGGATTCGCCGACTACCTTGGCTCATACCGCGGCTACTCGATCCACACGGTGAAGGCCTATGCGCGGGACCTACGGGAGTTCCTGGGTCTCCTCGGGAGGCGCTACCCAGGCGCTGTCACTCCCGACCAGGTGCGGCGAGAGATGGTGGTGCAGTTCGCGCTCAGTCTCAAGGGCCAGGCGCCGCTCACGGTGCGCCGAAAGCTCACCGCCATCGCTTCGTTCTACCGCTTCCTGGCGGACACGGGTTCCGCCGTTCTCAACCCCGCCCGGGGCCTGCCGCTGCCGAAGGTGGCGCAATGCTTCCCGACATGCCTGACCGCGGAGCAGGCCGGGGCCCTGCTGGAAGCGGCGCACACGCCATGGCATCGCGCCCTGATCGCGCTCCTGCTGTTCGCCGGGCTGCGACGAAGTGAAGTCGCCGCCATC
>JBEKKD010000434.1:0-4127 GCA_050010895.1 Armatimonadota bacterium | reverse complement strand
GACTCGCAGTGTGCCGGTGATCAAGGGCGTGACGCTGGACCCATGGGCCTACACCGGGGAGGGCATCGCTGCAGAGACGCTGTCCGAGGCGCTGGCCGAAAGATATTCGCGCAACGGTGTCAACACTGTCTTCTTCTACGCTTATAATGTCGAAGAAGGGGCTGCTTACCGAACGAGGTACGGGGTCGCCTCGACGAGTGATTGGGGCCGAGAAGATTTGCTTCGCCACCTGCTCGAGGCATGCCGGACGAGAGGAATACGGGTCGTTGCCTGGCTCTACAGCGGACGTGACCGCGGGATGTGGCTCGCACGCCCGCAATGGAGGGAACGGACTGTCGATGGCAAAGAATACAACCCGCTGCGGCTTCACGCTACCTATTTCCTCTGCCCCAGGAATCCCGAAGTCCGCAGATGGTACGCCGGGCTGGTGCGGGACCTGGCACACCGGTACCCGAGGCTCGATGGCATCGAGCTCTGCGAGCCCCTGGTGAACTGGTGGGGCGACCAAGCGTGTTATTGCGATGTCTGCCGCCACGCCTTTGCGGCGGCGCGCCCTGGGGAGCCGCCCGGCGGGGCGGCCTGGAGGCGGTTCCGGACCCAGGGCCTAACCGAGTTTCTTTCTCAGTGCATGCAGGCGATTTCGGATGAAGGCGTAGACACCTATATCATGACCATCACTGACGCCTGGAGCAATGGCTCGATCCTTTCGCTGCGCCGCCAGGCGGACGAATCCGCTCTCGATATCGACGGTCTGCTGGACGGCCCCCATCCGCCCGATTGGGTGAACTTCGAGCTCATCTGGCAGCAGTGGGCGGCGATCTATGGAACGGAGGTGTTCAACGCTGGTTGGGCGGCGGAGACGGCGCAGCGGCTCATGCGCCGCGTCGATGGCCGCGCCCGGGTGATGTTCCACGTGGAGCTCACCGATTTCGGATCGCAGCAGATGACGCCGGCAAAGATCGCCGAGACGATAAGCCGGGTGAGCGTCGTCAAGCCGAACGGTATCGAGTGTTTCCACTCAGCAGCAGCAGACAAGAAGGCGGCATGGAGCACGCTGAAGCAGTCCTTTGAGGGGCTGAAGTGAACCTCGACCTGTTCTCCCTGGTGCACGACTCGCTGCTCGCGATAGCCCTGCTGGTGACCTGGCTGGTCATCGGGTTCTACGCCTTGCTCTCGTTCTACGGGTACATCTACTCTCGCGAGTCCGAGCAGGCCCGGAGGGAGGTACCGGCGGTTGCCGAGTGGCCGTCGGTGTCGATCCTGGTCCCCGCGCACAATGAGGAGATCGTGATGGCGGGGACGATAGAGAGTTTGCTTCACCTCGACTACCCGCGAGACAAGTTCGAGGTGATCGTCATAGACGACTCGTCGACCGATGGCACGCGCCGTGTCATCGAGCACCTCATGAGCCAGGATCGCCGGCTGAAGCTGGTGGCGATCCCGGAAGGACTGGGCGGCCGCGGCAAGTCGTACGCGCTCAATGTCGGCCTCGAGCACGCGGCGCACGAGCTCATCGTGGTCTTCGACGCCGACAATACGCCGGAGCCGCAGTCACTCCGCTACCTGGTTGCCGAGATGATGGCCGACCCCACGCTCGCGGCGGCAGTGGGAAAGGTGCGCACCGTCAACGCCGCGACGAATTTCCTTACGCGCTGCATCGCGGTCGAATTCGTGAGTTTTCAGTGGATGGTGCAGGCAGGCCGCTGGCGGCTGTTCGGGCTGGCATCGCTTCCCGGAACGAACTACGTGATCCGGCGCGAGGCGCTGGAGCGAGCGGGCGGCTGGGACCCGACGGCGATCGCCGATGACGCGGAGCTGACGGTTCGCCTGAGCCAGGAGGGCTACCACATCAAGTTCGTGCCGTATGCGGTCACGTGGGAGCCGGAACCGCAGGACTGGGGCGTGTGGCTGCGGCAGCGCCTGCGGTGGGCGCGGGGAGGCACGTACGTCCTGCGCAAGTTCCTGCCGCGGCTTCACCGGGTGCGGCGGCGGGACCTGGCGTTGGAGGTGCTCCACCTCTTCACCATCTATCATCTGTTCTTCGCGGTGATGATGCTCTCCGATCTCATCCTCGTCGCGGGTGCGATCGGCGGGATAGCGGTGGGCGCACGAACGAGTCCTCTGATCGTGCTGTGGGGCCTTGCGGTAGGCGTTTTCCTTCTGCAGATGGCGGTTGCTCTGGCCATCGAAAACGAGAACACGCCGGTGAACCTGTTGGTGGCCGCGGCCATGTATTTCACGTACTGCCAGGCGTGGATCTACGTCTGCGCGAAGGCGCACTACCTCGATCTGGTGAGGCAGGAGCGGCTGCAGTGGGAGAAGACGATCCGCGTCGCGAATCTCGTCAAGGCATCAGGCCAGTGAGTGGGACTCCTTCATGACAGTTGAGATCGGCCCTATCGCAACAATCGCGCTGGCGTTGTGCACGATCGCCGGGTTCGTGCTGCTGTTCCGTTTCTTCTCATGGTGGGGCCGCGCCACAGCGATCGCGCGAGCGCGCCGCATCGCCAATCGCCTCCAGTCTCCGACCGACAGCCTGTCCGTGGTCGAGGACCAGTCTGCGGCGATAGACGAGCTGGTGCAGTTTGGCAACACCGAGGCCGCGATCGCCGCCGCGCGGGAGCTGCTGGACAGCACGGACGGGGCGCAGCGCCTGGCAGCGATCGAGATATTGCGGCGGACGCGGGCGTTCGATCGCTGGGCGCGCGATCTGCGCCGCGGCAACTACCGCGTGAAGGTCAGGGCGATTGAGGCGCTCGGCCAAGTAGGCGATGAGCGGGCTATCGAGGAGCTGATCGAAGTGCTCGGGGATGACGATCCCCACGTGGCTCAGGCTGCCTCCGAGGCGGTTCTGGCGCGAGACATGGACCTCGCGGTGGACAGGCTCGCGGAAGCCCTGTCTTCTCCGAACCGGCGGGTGGCAGAGACGGCGGCCGCGACGTTGGTGCGCGTCGGCGACGATTCACTGGAGGCGCTGGTGGGGCAGCTTGGCTGCCTGGACGCGCAGGCGCGGCGTCTCAGCGTCGAGTGCTTGGGCGCGGTGGGCACACCGAATCTGGTGCCGCTGCTGCTGCCGCTGCTTGAAAGCGATCCTGATTCAGGAGTTCGAGCCGCGGTTGCGGAGGCGATCGCGCGGACCGGCAGCAAGCGCGCATTCGCCGAGCTGCGCCGGCTGGCGCAGAATGACCCCGACTGGTTCGTGCGCGGCCGGGTGTACGCACTGCTGGCGGAGATGAACGCGCCGGGTGCGGCTGAGTTCCTGGCCGCGGGTCTCGCCGGTCTTGAACCCGAAGCGGATCGCGGGTCCGACAGGAACGATGCAGTCGAAGCGATCACGGAGGGAACGCGCCGGGTGCGCGCCGCCATCATCGTCGGCCTTCGGCTGTTGGGTCTGAGCGATGATGAGGTGGCGGCGACGATACGCTCATCGGAGGGAGCCGACCTCGACGCGGCTGGGTTCTCGAGCGATGACAGGGCCGCGAGCGGATGGTCTGAAACAGTAGCCGCGCTCACGCAGCATGATCCGGCGCGACGGGCAGACGCGGCGCGACAGCTCGCCGAAGCCGGAATGCCTGTGCTTGCGGACTTGCGGCGCGCGCTCCGCGATCCGGATCCGCTGGTGAGAGCTGAAGCCGCGCGATCGCTCGGGCGTATTGGCGCGTCAGAGTGTCTGAACAGCCTGGCGGACTGCCTGCTGGACCCTGACATGACGGTGCGCATCGCGAGTTCCAACGCTATGCGCGCCATCGTGACCCGCGACGCGGCGAAGGAACTGCAGGACTAATGACTTTCGCCCAAAGAAGTAGGGGCGAAAGACATCAAAGGACCAGCGGGTACCTCAACGAAGACGTTCGCCCGATGGTACCTCATTGGGCGAACGTCCGTAGCGGGCGCAGGCCTGGTGTGTGGATAGAAACGCCGCGACTTCCTCAGCAGTTGGCAGTGCGGGGATGACGCCTCGCTTCATACAGGTTAGCGCTCCTGCTGCATTCGCGTAGACCATCGTCTCACAGAGTCCCTCGCGCGAGCGGGGCTGGCCGCTCGACATACCCATGAGCCGCGAGAGCATAGCCGCGACGAACGCGTCTCCGGCGCCAAGTGGGTCGACAACGTCCACTGCAAACCCG
>JBEKKD010000433.1:0-4131 GCA_050010895.1 Armatimonadota bacterium | reverse complement strand
CCGCATCCCTGCCAGAAGCCTCCAGAAGAGCCCGCGCGATTCCGAATTGGTTCTCTGACCGATATTGTGGCATAACTCACTGGGAGTTTCAGCGGGATGGGACCTATGCGCCGAAAGCGTTCGCGCCGCTGCCTGTTCGCGGCGCTTGCTGTTCTGTTGACCGCCATCTGTCACGGCGCGGCTTTGGCCGCCACCGCGACCCGCGTCGAAGTCATGCCGGATGCCTCAAAGCTCGTCATCGCCATCATCTCCGCCGGGTCAGAGGCGCCCGATCTCAAGCCGCTGACGCTCAAGGACCCGCCTCGCCTGATCTTCGATGTCGCCGACGCCGTCCTCGCTCCGGATCAGCCCGCCGCGATTCCAGCTTCCGCCGGCGCGATCCGCCAGATACGCATCGCCCAGTTCCAGCCTGACACGCTCCGCATCGTCGTGGACCTGGACGGCCAGGACATGCCACAGTGGGAGAAGACGCGGGGCAAGGCACGAAACGAGACGTACATCGCCTTCTCGGTCGGCCGCTCTCCGCTGACGCTGGAGCGGCCCGCGGTGAAGACCCTTGACGAAAGCGCGGCTGTGCGCGTCTCCGGCGCGGGAGCGCTCCCGCGCCGCGTCGGTACGCTCAGCAATCCTCCGCGTGTGTACGTGGACCTCACCGGGGCCTCGCTCGCCGAGCCCTACTCACGGCAGACGTTCGAAGGTGGGCCGATCCGCGAGGTCCGCACTGCTCCGCAGGGTGACGCCTCGGATCCTGCCGCGCGGATCGTGATCGAGCTGAGAGGGAAGCTGGGCCACTCCGTGTACTGCGATGGTAGCGATCTCGTGATCGCCATCGGAGGCCAGCAGTGGGCGCTGCCTCCCGAGCAGTATCGACCGTCGGGCCGGCTGAAAGGCAAGTGCATCGTCGTTGACCCCGGCCACGGCGGCCATGACGTGGGTGCGCCCGCCAAACCCGGCTCTCCGCCCGAGGGTCCATTCGAGAAAGACATCGTGCTCGACATCGGCGCCCGCCTGGCGCGGCTGGCCGAATCGGAGGGCGCCAGCGTTACCATGACTCGCAGCGACGACACCTTTATCAAGCTCCAGGACCGCGCCGCCGTCGCCAACAAGCTCAAGGCGGACACGTTCGTCAGCATCCACTGCAACTCGTGCGCCACCCCCAATACGCTCTGCGGCACCAGCGTCTACTACGATCACCCCAATAGCATCGAACTGGCGAAGCTGGTGCAGGAAGAGCTGATCTCCGCGTGTGCGACAGACGACAAGGGCATCCGCAATGCGAACTTCGCCGTCATCCGCCGGACGCAGGGGCCAGGCATTCTCGTCGAGACCGCGTTCATCAACGACAAAGGTGATCGGGCGCGCCTCACCAATCCCAACTTCCGGGAGCGCACGGCGCGTGCTATACTCCAGGGCGTGATCCGCTTCTTGGCACAGACCCCGCAGCAGGACAACGCAGAGGAATGAGTCGTAAGCGAAAGCGTCGCCAGTCCCGCGGCCCCGCCGCGGCCGTCCTCGTACTCATCGCGCTGATCGGCATCGGTCTCGCCTTCACCCGGCTCTACCCCGGTTTTGGGCGCGCCAGCCGGACCGCTGTTCGTCATCCCGTCACGGTCGCGACTCCGGCGTCATCGCATCGCGAAACCAGCACCGGGGGTCGGACCACTATCGGGCGCATCTACTTCGCCCGGATCGTTGACGGCAAAGAGCGCATGGTCCCGGTGGATCGCGAACTCCCGGCAGAAGCGCCGGCGAAGCCCGCGCTGGAGGAACTCATCAGTGGGGAGCCGCCTGAGGGCTGCAGCCATCCTCTGCCGAAGGGCACGCGGCTTCGCAGCGTGAGCGTGACCGACGGCGTGGCCGCCGCAGATTTCAGCGGCGAACTCGTCAGCAACTTCGAAGGTGGCTCCGACAACGAAGGCGTCGCCGTCTACTCCATCGTCAACACCCTCACCTCACTGCCGGGCGTCAAGCAAGTCCAAATCCTCGTTGACGGCAAGCCCGTGGACAGCATCGGGGGGCACCTGGACGTAAGCGGACCGCTGGGGGCGGATGGCGAACTGGTGGTGAGGTAGCAGGTGAACTTGTCAGGCAGGGGACGCGCTCCTGCCTGACGCGGCATTCCCCTTAAATGACGCGAAGTCTGTTGCCTCGGCCCACGCGTTTGAACGTGTCTTGGTCCGGGACAATGCCCGCTATCCACATCTCGAAACTGGACGGGAGAAGGATCGCCGCCCAGGTGCTGAATTCGTTGCACACCTCGACGCCGTCGTCAGTGTTCTGTAGCGCCCGCTCCATTAGCGTGAAGGAGAGCTCAGTCTTGGGCCTCGCCAAGACGGATGCAAAGTGCTTCTCGCGACCGATGAGCCTCGCCATCTCTGGAGGTTCGGCGGCCTCGTACGCGTCCTGGTTCATGGCATTTCGTATCTCTGCGGTCAATGGCCTGCCCGTACAGTAGATACCCGAACCTTGCGGATCGCGAAATGCCACCAATCGGGGGAGTTTCTCGGCGACAAGCGCGTAGCCATGCCGATCCGCGCATATGATATTATCCGCTCCAGACCAGTAGGAATGCTTTGACAGGAATAACCTGGCCTCTTCGCAGCTGCTGCTCTGCTCGGCTAGCAGCCGCCGAAGAAGCCGGAGATTCAGGCAGGAATCGCAACGTTCAGCAGTGCCTCTGGCGGCGGCATGGGACATCGCAAGGCCACCCGAGTTTACCGCTGCTGATGTGCCAACACCCCCTGCGTCGCCGACGTGCAGGAACTCAAGTCCGTCGTCAGGCCTTACGTAGAATGCCACGTCGAAGGTGCCCTCTGCGTCATCATTGACATGGCCGAGCATCGGGCCGTCATCTCCGACGAACACCACGTTCGAGCAGGCACTCGGCACAGGGGACAGATTGTAGAGCAGGATGTCATCCAGAGGGATATTGGACCCGTGCGCGATCCCCCTCATCTCTTCCATCAGCTTGGGGAACGCGACCTCGATCTCCCGCGCTTGCTTCTGCAAGGAGAGTGTATCGGGCCGCTGCTTTCGGTAGGACCGGCATCGGCGACGAACGGCGTAGTGAATGAGGGTCCGCAGCCGCCTTCCATGTTGGAAGCCAATCTGGTACCGATCCCCTATGAGAGGCACGAAGTACACCAGGTCACCTCCTACCAGGAAAGCACCGGGAACTTGGCCCATGAAAGCAACAAAGGAGTGAGTCCCCTACCCTCCCCCCGCCACCCTCACCCCTTGCACCCGGACCGTCGGCAGCACCATCCCCGGTTCGGTGCGGTAGTCCGACGAGATCGCGTCGACGTTCGCCAGCAGCTCCAACCCATGGCCCGCGAACATGGTGTTCTTCAGAGGGAACGTCAGCTTGCCCTTCGCGATCCGGAAGCCTGAGTCCACCATCGCCGAGATCTGGCCGGACGCCGTATCCGGCGAGGGATGGCCGAGTGTGACGTAGATGCCGTCGTCCACCTCTGCGATGATCTCGGCCGCGGTCTTCGCGCCCAGAGATGGAATCACATTCGTTGTTGAGATCCCGCCCCGCGTCGAGTGCCCAGTGTTCTCCACGCCGCCCTTGTTCGCGGTGTAATGGTTGTGCAGGTACGTCTTCAGCACTCCGCGCTCCACCAGCGTCACTCGCCGGTGCGGGAAGCCGTCACCGTCGCAGACGCTCGACCCCAGCCCGCCGGCGATCACGGCGTCATCCACCAGCGTCACGTGCTCGGATGCAACGCGCTCACCCAGTTTCCCGATCAGGAACGAGCGGTTCCGCTGCACTTCCTCGGCGCTGGCCGCACCGCAGAGCCCGCTGAGGAGGGACATGCCGGAGCGTGGGCCGAACACCACCGGAAGCGTCGCCGTCTTGATCACGCGACTCTTCAGGTATCTCAGCGCTTCCTCGGCAGCCTTCGCTCCCAGGTTCTCGGGGGCGATGTCCGACAGCGACCGCCCCGCGTCCCAGTCGTAGAACGACCCCACATCGTCGCCCCGCCGCACCACGACCTCGACGGACACCGACCCGCGCGTGCTTTCTTGTGAGACGCGCACTCCGCGGCTGTTCGCGAGCGCCCATCGGCCCCAACCGACGCTCGCCCCCCCGCTGACCAGCGCGTCGTCGGCGACGCCGCGCGCGGC
>JBEKKD010000432.1:0-4136 GCA_050010895.1 Armatimonadota bacterium | reverse complement strand
GCAACGAGATCCCCAACTACAGCTGCGGCCGCAGTTGGCGGGTCAAGCTATGCTGCTGCGGCAGTGAGCTGTGCTGCGTTTCGGCGCACCAACGAAACGCGCGCCATACCTGGGGCGGTCGGGATCACCCTCCCGCGTCTTGCTGCAGCCGACAAGAAACGGCGGCAAACCGGAGGTCTGGCGCCGTCTCGGCCTACAAGGATAGCGAATCGGTCGCATGTCGTCAAGGGCGAACGGCAGAATGGGCCGCCAAACCGCGGAAAATGTGGTAGCGCGCCGGGCTCGTCGGAACACCTGCGTCCGAGCGCGCCTGTAGTGCCAATCAGCGCGTACACACGTCGTTGAGGGCGCGTTCCGGTCGACGTGGACATAACGTCGTACACAGCCGTCGAAATAATTGCGCGGGTTTTCACAGAGGGTGCAGGATGAAGCAGGATTCGTGGGTAAAACATAATTGAGTGATCTCGCATGATTCCAGCTGGAGCTCTTCGGCAGACTGACGTCGGACCGGGATGATGATCGGACGTCGGCAATCTGATTTCGTGGACAATTCGTCTGCCGACTGCCTGTCGGGCGGAGCCTGCGTTTCGCCGCAGATTTCCGAGCGAACTCCCTTCTTGCAAGCTTTGCCTACCTCTTCATGCTTCTGCTGGCCCGTATCGGCGCCGGTAACTTGCGGGACGAGGCAGGGGCAATTTCGCGCTGCATGGACCTCGGCCGTCGGAGGGATCCTATGGTCTCGGCTTACGTAGCCTCAAGCGAACCATTCGCTGGTAAGACGCTCACCTGCTTGACGCTTGGCACGCGATGGCTGCGGCGAGGCCTGCGAGTTGGGTACATGAAACCTCTTGGCACCCCGTCTGCGGTTGTTGGCGGGCGGGCGACTGACGAGGACGCTCTCTTTGTCGCGCAGGAGTTGGGATCGAACGCCTCGCCCGCGGATCTGTGTCCGGTCGTGGTGAGCGCGGAGATCTGCCACGCCGTACCCGAGGATCTTCGGGTACGCGTGAAGCAGGCATTCACGGCCCTTTCCGCGGATCGGGATGTCATGGTAGTCGGCGGCTTGGGGTCGGTTTTCAGTCGGGGCGCCTCCTTCGGGCTCTCGGCGGCGGCGATCGCCGACCTGCTGGGCTCGAAGGTCGTGTTGGTCTCCAGCGTCGATTCGTTTGTCGTCGTGGACAATATAACCGCAGCTTACCAGCTCCTTGGCGGCCGGTTGGTGGGCGTCATCTTGAACCGGGTACCGATGTCCGTGATGCCGGTTATTGAGGGCGAGGCGCTGCCATGCCTGAAGAAGCTGGGTGTTCCGGTGCTTGGGATGCTGCCGGAGGACCCACTGCTCAGTTCCATCAGCGTAGACGAGATCGCGAAGGCTACCGGGGGAGAGTTTCTGGTCGGGCCGGGTACTGCTGATGGCCTGGTCGAAAGCTTCGTGGTGGGAGCTATGGGAGTAGACAGCGCGCTCCGGTACTTCCGTAAGGTGACTCGGAAGTGTGTGATCACCGGCGGAGACCGAACGGACATCCAATTCGCCGCCCTAGAGACACCGACTCGGTGCATGATCCTGACGGGTAACCTTCAGCCAAGCCATAATGTGCTGGCACGCGCGAGAGAGATGAATGTGCCGGTCCTGCTGGTGCGCGGCGACACACTGACCGCAGTGGAGACCATCGAGCGCATGCTCGGCAAACAGCGAGTGCGTGAGCACGCGAAGATAGATCACGCGCTCAACCTGTTCGAGGCGAATCTCGATCTCGCCACACTGGACGTCGCGCTCGGGCTGTAACGGTAGAGGGAGTGACCGGCGATCGCCCGATCACTCTTCGCATCAGAGGTCGATGGCCATCAAGCTAGCAGTCGCAGGCAAAGGCGGGGTCGGGAAAACGACGCTGAGCGCAGCGCTCGCGCGTGCGCTCAACCGCCGGGGCGAGCGCGTGCTCGCGGTGGACGCGGACCCCAACAACTGTCTCGGTCGGGCGCTGGGCTTCCCTGACGACATGCTCGATGCCGTTACGCCGCTGTCGGAGATGAAGGACGAACTGACCGCGCTGGCCGGCACTGCTGAAGGAGGAAGCTTCTTCGCGCTGAACCCGCCGGTGGAGGGACTGCTGGAGCGCTACCAGCTGCAGCACGACGGCATCACTCTCCTCGTCATGGGGACAGTAGATGAACCTGGAGCGGGCTGCGTCTGCCCGGAAAGCGCCGTATTGAAGGCTCTGGTGCGCTACCTTGCGGGGATCGACGAACTGACGTTGGTGATGGACATGGAGGCCGGGCTCGAGCATCTTGGCCGCGGTACTGCGCTCTATATCGGCGCGCTCCTGATCGTGACTGAGCCGACCGTGGTGAGCGCGCGCACGGCGGCACGCGTTGCCCGGCTGGCGCGTGGGCTTGGTCTGACGGTGCCCGGGGCGGTGCTGAACAAGGCGGCATCCGCTGACGCCGAGAAACGCGTGCGCCCCTATCTGGAGGAGATCAGAATCCTGGCCTCTCTGCCCTATGACGCTTCCGTGGCGGACTCGGAGGCGGTGCCGGAGTCGGGGTCTTACGTTGATGCCGTCGACGGCATGCTCGCACGTCTCGAGAGCTTGCCACGGGCGGGGGTGCGATGAAGGGTCGTGTCATAGCCGTCACCGGGAAAGGGGGCGTAGGCAAGACCACCGTCGCGGCTCTGACGGTGCGCCTGCTGGTCGAGGCCAAGCTGGGCCCGGTACTGGCGGTGGACGCTGACCCGAATCTGAATCTGAACACGGCGCTGGGAGTGGAGGTCACCGACACGGTCGGCGACGTCCGCGAAGAGGGACTCCAGCGCGCGGAATCTCTGCCCGGCGGAATGGCAAAGACGGAATATTTGCGCATGCGCGTGATGCAGGCGCTGGTGGAGTCCAACGGTTTCGATCTGCTCGCGATGGGACGGCCGGAGGGGCCGGGATGCTACTGCTTCGCCAACTCGATACTCCGGGCGTGCGTGGACCAGATCGGCAAGCAGTACGCGTATGTCGTGATCGACTGCGAGGCGGGCCTGGAGCACCTGAGCAGGCGGACGGCTGGTGACATCGACCTGCTCATCATCCTATCTGACCCCAGCATTCGGTCTCTGGAGACAGCGCGTCGTGTCGTGGACTTGGTGGGGGAACTGAAAACGAAGGTTGCTCGTCACGTCTTCGCCTTCACGCGCGTCCCGGACGGGGTGCCGGCAGAGCTGCTGGACGCGGCGAAGGCGCGCGATCTTCCAACGCCTCTGGCGATTCCGGAGGATTCCGAGGTAGGACGGCTTGACAGCAGGGGGAAGCCGCTCGTGAGCCTGTCGCCGGAGAGCCCGTCTCTGCAGGGGGTACGAGCGCTCCTTCGGCAGGCCGGAGTGCTCCCGGAGTGAGGTCCGGAAGGCTGTCAGTGCTGCCATCGGGTTGACGAGGCAAAGAGGAGTCTGGTCTTGGCCAAGGTCATTGTGGTGGATTCGAACAAGTGCTACGCCTGTCTGGGCTGTGTGGTGGAGTGCGCATACCACCAGGCCGGGGCTGGCCCTGATGTGTCGCTGAGTTCGGGGATTCTCTCGTACGCGGGCTGCGCGGTGGTGGCTGTAGGGGACGAACCGGTGCCGCTGGTATGCAATCATTGCGAGGACGCGCCCTGCATGGCGGTCTGCCCGACAAGCGCGATCCGTCGGGAGTCGCAGGATGCGCCGGTGCTGCTGGACGTCGAGCGCTGCATCGGCTGCAAGGCATGCGTGATGGCATGCCCTTTCGGGATGATCCAGATCCGCCATAACGCGGCCAGCGCCCTGAAGTGCGATCTGTGCACTGATCGCGCGGCTCAGGGCCTTGCGCCGGCGTGCGTGGTCGCGTGCCCGACCGGCGCGCTGGAACTCAAGGAACTCGATGACGTGATCGCGGAGGCGAGGAGACGCGCCGCGTCGGCGCTGGCAAAGGGAAGTCAGACATGATCGGAGGGCCCTTGCGGCTGGCCATGACCCATGGAGATTGAGATCGCTCGCCCTGACTATTGCGAAGAAACGAAGGCCGTGGTCGCGCGCTATGGCAACGACGCGGGATTCTTGATTCCGATGCTGCAGGACATCCAGACGCACTTCGGCTACGTTCCGCGGGAGGCGCTGGAAGTGGTTGCTGAGACGCTGC
>JBEKKD010000431.1:0-4137 GCA_050010895.1 Armatimonadota bacterium | reverse complement strand
AGCCTGCTGCCGACGCGCCTCCTCTGCGCGACCATGCCGCGCGCTCGGCGGCAGCGCGAATCACCTTCTCCGGCAGCGAGTAGGGCATGGTGCCATCGCCCACCACCGGATCGCCCTTCCCGATCACGTTCCTGAGTCTGATCTCGAGGGGATCGATGCCCAGGGCATGCGCGATGATGTCGAGCTGGCTCTCGATGGCGAAGTGCACGTGAGGCGCGGTCAGCGCCCGCCTCGCCCCCGCGGATGGCTTGTTCGTGTAGATGGAATAGGCCTGTACGAATAGATTGGGAATGCGATAGGGGCCCTGCACGAGCGTGGCGCCAGTCCCCGCCTGCGCGCCGCCGTAGGCGCCGGTGTCGAACAGCAGGCGGGCCTGCAGCGCGACGAGCTGGCCGTCCTTTTTCACGCCCGTCTTCAGTTTCATCACTGCGCCGCTACAGGGATGGTTGGCGAGGAACTCATCCTCTCGCGTCATCACCATCTTGACCGGCCGGCCGCAGCGCCGCGACAGCTCCGCGCAGATCGGCTCCAGGATCACGCCGCCCTTGCCGCCGAAGCCCCCGCCGACGGGAGTGCCGATCGCCCGAACGCGGCTCAGGGGCATCTTCAGCGTGCGCGCGACGCTGCTGCGCACGCCGAACTGCGCCTGGGTGCTGGTCCAGATCGTCAGCTTCCCCATGACCGCGTTATAGTCAGCTATCGACGCGTGCGGCTCGAGGTAGCCCTGGTGAACCCATGGAGTCTCGAATGTGTCCTCGAAAACGCGATCCGCAGCGGCGAATCCCGCGTCGACGTCGCCACGCTTCACCGTGGTCTCATCATTCACGTTCCGCATGCCGGCGTGCTGTTGGCCCTCATGTACCAGGGCCGCGCCGGGCTCAATCGCCATCCGCACATCGGTCACGACGGGCAGGGGCTCGTAATCCACCTCGATCGCTCGCGCAGCCGCCAGCGCCTGATCGCGGGTCAGCGCCGCGACCGCCGCGACTGCCTCGCCCTGGTACCGCACCTTTTCGCGCGCGAGCGCGGGGAAATCGCGCCCGGCGACGATCGCCACCACGCCGAGCATGCGCGAGGCCTTGTCGGTGCTGATGGAGCGAATCCGCGCGTGAGGGTGGAGCGAGCGCAGCAGAATGCCCCACAGCATTCCCGGCAGCGTCAGGTCCGCTGCGAACTGCGTCTGTCCGGTCACGTGCGCGGGCGCATCGAGGCGGGGGATGCGCTTGCCGACTGCGGTGTATCTCATCGGTCCGCCCCCTTCCGTGCAGCTCGCGCAGGTGCTGGCGCTGTCCGTCGGGCTCCCCGTTGCCTCGGTACTTCAGTGCCGAGGCCCCTCCGTTCTGCCGGCGCCGCCCCCGCGACTGACTGAATGGCTTCGATGATCTTCCGGTATCCGGTGCAACGGCAGAGATTACCGGTCAGCGCGTGTTTGATCTCTTCCACGGTCGGCGTCGGGTTCTCGTCGAGCAGCGCCTTCGCGGCCAGCAGCATCCCCGGCGTACAGAATCCGCACTGCACCGCGCCGTGGCTGATGAAGGCCTCCTGGAGCGGGTGGAGCCGCCCATTCTCCCTGAGCCCTTCGACTGTCGTGATCTCACGGCCGACCGCGTCGCCGGCGAACACCAGACACGAGACGACCGGCCGTCCATCGAGCAGCACCGTACAGGCCCCGCACTGCCCGGTGCCACACCCCTCCTTCACGCTGGTGAACGCGGCCTGGTTGCGCAGAACGTCGATCAGCCTCTCGGCGGGATGCGCCGCGATCTCGTGCGCCGCGCCATTGATGCGAAAGCGCAGCACGCTCTTCCGATTCATGACGCGCCTCCGGCCCGCGCAAACGCTTGCTCCAGCGCGCGTCCCACCAGCACGACGATCATGTCGCGACGATATTCCGCGCTCGCCCGCAGGTCGGTCAGCGGCTTCGATTCCCTGGCGGCAGCAGCGGCCGCCTCACCGATCAGATTCCCGCTGATCGCGCTGCCTTCAAGCAGGCTCTCAGCCCCCGTGGCCCGCATCGGCGTCGGCGCCACCGCGCCGAGCGCGATGCGCGCTTTCCTGCACTTCCGCCCATCGGGGGCCACCGTGATCGCGGCTGCGGCCGCGGCGATGGGGAGCTCCATCGCCTTGCGAACTCCCAGCCTGACAAACGCCGCGCCCGTGTGCGCCGGCACTCGCGGGACAAGGATGGCAGTCACGATCTCCCCCGCTGACAGCGCGGTCTTGTTCGCACCAACGAAGAACTCCGACAGCGGCAATTCCCGCTCGCCCTTCGGTCCGGCGATGCGGAGGCGAGCGTCCAGCGCCAGCAGAGGCAATGGGAAGTCAGCGGAGGGCGTGGCGTTGCAGAGGTTCCCGCCTATGGTCGCCATGCTGCGAATCTGCGCCGAGCCGAACTCCCGCGCGGTCTCGACCAGCACCGGCCAGTTCTCGGCGAGAATCGGGCTTGCCAGCACCTCGGCGACGGTGGTGAGCGCGCCGATGCTCACGCCGCCGCGCGCTCGGCGCACGCCCGCAAGCGCGGGGATCCGCTTCAGGTTCACCAGCAGGCGCGGCTTCGCGAGCCCGCGCCTGATAGCGGGGATCAGATCTGTCGCGCCTGCCAGCGCCATCGCGCCGCGATGCTGCCGCAGTGCGGAGACTGCATCCCCGACCGTCGCCGGCTCCACGATCTCAGGCCGCAGCATCCGCGCCACCTCCCTTTCGGACTCCACGTTCTCCGATCAACATGGCGAACCTGTCACCGCGCCGCGCGAGTCCCAGTGTTGCCCACTGGAGGCTGCTGCCTGACGACCAGATCGCAGATGACCATCCGATGGTCCGAGTTGACCGTCTCGCGCGCGACTACGACGTCGGCTCTGAGCTGGTCGCTGATCCACACCTGGTCCACCCGCAGCACCGGCACGTGGTTGAACGCCGTGTCGCCCCAGCCGATACCGCCCTCTCGGAATGAGTCGTGTAGTCGCGCCGGGATGAGCCGGAAAACGGCATCGCCCGCGGGAGAGTTGAAATCTCCGCCCATGATGATGGGCTGGCCAGACGGCAGCGCGGTCAGCAGCGCGCGGGTGCGCTCCATCTGCTCCCTGTGTCTGACTCTGATGGCGCGCTGCTCCTGCCAGCAATCCGGGGTCCAGAGCTTGGCTTTGAACGCGGGGGAGTGAAGCCTGGTGCTGATGACGACCGCCTCGAGACCCGAGGCGAGCCGCGCTCTGCCCAGGACGAGGTGCTGCGGCGTGACGGCCTGCACCGGCTCCAGCGTTCCGTGCACGATGATCGACGTGTCGTGGCTCCAGATGAACGCGGCATCATCGCCGAAAAGCTTGTGCGCGAGCTGCTTCACGTTCTTCTGGGAAGGCGATTCCTGCAGAAGAACGATGTCGGGGCGGTACTGCACTACCTCATTGGCCGCTGCCTTGTCGCCGCGGGCGTTGAAGGAGATCACCCGGACGTCTCCGGCGCGCTCGGAGACCTGCCGCCCGCCCGCGCCGGAGGCGAGCGATTGCGAGAACCGCAGCAGACCTCGTGGTTCATCCGAGATGCCGAACAGGAAGGCGAGCCAGATGAGCGCGACCAGAATCCCTGCCCGGCGAGTCCGGTACCCCCAGCCGATCGCCGCCAGGAATCCGCCTGGGGCGGCCCACGCCCATGCCGGGAAGATGGTGACCGCCGCGCACGCGTCGGGCCTGATCAGATAGCAGAGCGATACCGTCGCGCACAGCAGCACCGAGAGGCCCAGCACGTACTTCTGGAACTGGAACAGGAGCTTGGACGGGCGCTGCGACGGCTTCGTGACTGGGGGCTGATGCTGGTCTGGCATGACTTGGTTTCGCTATTTCAGTCTGGTGTTTCGGGGCTTCAGTCCCGAAACAGGCGAGGCGTGGTCTCGGCGCTGAACCGCCGAAACACCAACGCTGAACCGCTGAACCATCAACAGCCCGGCTACCCCAGGAGCGCCGCGGCATCACCCAGCGCGTCCTTCACTTCCACCGCGCATCCACGTTCGGCCGATTGCAGGCAGGCCCATACCACGCCGAGAGCGAGCAGAGCCTCCGTGCCGCCCGTCTCCGGCGGCGTGCCCGTCCGGATCGCGCGTGCGAACTCCGTCATTTCCGCCGCAGTGGCCGCCACCTCCGGCGGCGT
>JBEKKD010000430.1:0-4140 GCA_050010895.1 Armatimonadota bacterium | reverse complement strand
CGCAGGTACACCTGCGCCCAGCGACCCTGGCGACAATCCCGCAGCGAACTCAACAGCTCACCCGCAAACGCTTCCAACCGCTTCCGACAAGCTTCCAGCTCTCGTGTCGTCATATCCCGCTACTACCACGCGGGCTTGTATTATTCTAACGGAGTAATACTATGCACCGCTGGGTTTGCATCGCTGCCGGAACCGATTCGCTCGACTGGTTCTTGATGGCAGCTGTGCACCCCGCCCGATACTGCCTAGCCACTCTCCTGCCAGGCCATCGCGGTCACGCGGTGGCTGTTAGCTGGCGTGCAAGAACGACCCATCCGGAGGCGAAAGCGGCGTTGAGACTTGACCCCCTGGAAACGGAAGCTGTAGGACCAAGACGGGGGATCCGGAGAGTAGGGTAAGCTGATTTGACCTACCCGGGGTGGGTCAGTGTCCGATGCCGATGGACACCCGTTCCCCCAAGAGCGGCAGGCGGGGCGGCTAGCGGGCCGCGCCAGCGAACTCGCGGATGTCCACCTGTACGCCGGAGCTGGCCGCCTCCTCTGCGTCCTGCAGGAGCCTCCGGGTAGTTTCCTGGTCCACGTAGGCTTCGCCGCAATTGCAGCACACCCGCGCGGGAACCCCCTGAAGACTAGGGTCATGGCGGCGCGCTCCAGGGTCACGGTAGTGCGGCCCGGCCGGGTCTGTCCGATTCTGCGGACCACACAGGTCATGGCTTTTTCCTCTTGAAACCAGGCTCCCACAAGGCGGGGTCCGGCTCGTATACAGTGATCACGATGATCTCATCGACTTTCCGGTTGTCGGCGGCGACCACATGGATGGGTCGCCCCGCCGCCCATCCAAGCATGAGGCGACTCGGATACCCGTGGAGCACGCCAGCGCGTGGTAACCCGCCAGCAGTCGACCTTCCAGGCCGCGGCGGCAATGCGGCGCCACCAGCAGCGTCACCTCGAAAGAAGGTCTGGGTGCTCCGCGGCCAGCCAGGCTTCCACATCCTGCCGCAGCTTCCGAGCGAGTTCGACCGCTTGGTTCGCCTCCGCTTCGGAGACGACGTCGGCCCGCGTGTACTCCACCATATGCCGACGACTACGGAAGGTGTCGAGGGCATCAACATCCTCCCGCGGCCAGCCGATGGTCAGCTCAAGCGACTGCACCGCGCGGTAATGATGGGCTTGCTGAGTCGCCCGAAAGCCCGCGGCTGCTAGGGCTGCAGTGGCGCACTGCAGAGCCGCGTTGTAGGCGATGGCAAGGCGCCAGTCCGGGTGCAACCCGGGGTCGCGGCATTGCTCAAGGTCACGGTCAGCGATGGCGAACAGGTCCGCGACCTCTCGGCGGCTGGGCCCGTGGCTCCTCACCCATACCGATTTGTGCCAGTCGGCCAAGGACATCCACATCTCCAATCACGAAAAGCTTCGGCTCTTCCATCACACCGGCCAGGAAGTAGTGGTGCTCAGCCAGCTTCTCCCGGAACTCGCCAACTGGATACGTGGTCGGGTTCACCGGGCGGGAAAGGGCGTCTTGGGCGGTCCGCAGGCGACCGGCGAGGGAGCGGATAGTCACCTCCCCGATGAGCATCAGGTCTACGTCGCTCTGGGCCGTTTCCTCGCCACGAGCGACGGAACCATACACGAAGGCCACCTCAATACCGGGCAGTCCCGCGAGAGCGCCCCGGAGCACGTCCACTAGTCCCACTGTCTTCAGCACGATGGAGTGGAGCTCCGGGTAGATGGAGCAGGCAGTATTCGCACGGTAATAGGTACGCCTGGACTCGACCCGGCGGGCAAGGATGCCGGCCGCGACCAGCGATCCTACCTCGGCGTGCGCTGTGGCCGGCGAAAGCGACGTGCGCCGGGCGATCTCCCGCAGGTGCCATTCTTGGCTGGCGTCCGCGAGCATTAGGCCCAGAATGGCCCGCCGGGCCATCGGCCACAGAGCGTCACACGGACTCCTCGCGTTTCCAACCGTTCCTGTTCGCATTTCCAGAACAATTGTCCGGTTTCTCCGAACGATTGTCAAGGCCGGAGAAAGGGGAAAGACAGCGTCGGTCCTGCACGCGTCCGGTCCTGACCCACGCGCGGTGACGGATCGGAAGAAGCGTAGCTCAGTGCTGCTGTCGGTCTCTCTTGGCGGAGAGACTTCAAGAGTCAGAGCACGTTGATCTGAGTTTTCGCCTTTGGGGTGACCGAGAGCCGATCAGCGATCAGCTGCTCTCCGGGCCTTTGTCTTCCGACGGTATTGTCGCTCCATCCGCTGACTCTGAAGCCCGCTGGCGACTAGCCGGTCGGCCCTGCGGGGCTTGGACCCCCGTTGGCCCTCTGCTCCGTCTGGCGCTCGCTCCCAGCGTCCTCGGGCGGGTCGATCGTCTGCAGCGCCGCCGCCAGCGTATCGAACCAGTCGGATTCGGGGAGTTCGCATTCCGGCTTCGAAGTATCGGGCTGTACCTGCTCCGCGGCCGCTTCGACGGGTTCGTCAGCGGTCGGCGCTGTCGCCTGGACCTGAGCCGCCAAGTCGACCCGCTCCCCCTGCGCTGCCTCGGCGGGAGAGGGGAGCAAGGGCACCGCATCCGATGGTGGCTTCACCGGCAGTGCAGCACGAACGCTCTTGAGAGCATCAGCGGCCCGCTGGTGGTCCGGCTTCAGGCTCACCGCCACGTCGAGATGCTGCGCAGCACCCTCAAGCCGTCCTGCCATCTGGAGCATAACACCGAGGTTATAATGGGCCTCGGCGCTCTGGCCGTCTAGCTCAATAGCCCGTCGCGCCACGATGATCCCCTGCTCACGCGACCCCGAGAGCCACAGCGAAACTCCAAGGAGCATGCGCGCCTGGCAGGATCCTGGCTCCGCGGCCACGGCCTCCTTCAGCAGTGGAAGCGCCCGACCGGGCTCTCCCGCCGAAAGCGCCTGTCTTGCCCCCAGCAGTAAGGCCGTGACATCGCTCATCGCGTCCCACCTCATTTGGCCGTCGCACTGGTGTGCTACTGAGAAATGACCAAATTACCTTCGGCGTGCACAGCGTCGACGCCTCTCGCTCGGCGCTGCTGGAGCGATGGTGTTCCATTCATAGTTGAAGGCGCCGGAGGCACCTAAAGGTTGAGGCGGCTCTCTCCGCCCGATTGATAGCCGACGGCTATCTGGTAGAATCGGGGAACCGAAACTTGGAAAGGAGAGAACCGCCGTGAAGAGAGTGTATCAGGTTGTGAGCCAGTCGGGACGTGCGGAGGTGCGTGAGTACCTGGCTGGCATGGTCATCCTTGGTCATCTCCCGCGCCTCATCGAGGGTCTCACCATCTGATCCTACCGTGATCTCGCAGGCCAGCGAAGCCCATCTCTTTGTCTCTTCATCGTATGAGAAGAGAATCGTCAGGGGCACAGCGTACTTGGTTACCATTGACCGCTGCCTCTTGGCCCTGAGTATACCAACATCGAGAGCCGATGGGAACACTCGCCATCGGCTCTGCTTGTGGCCTGGAATCGAGCGCCGTCGGCGTCAGGCTGGCTGATTCTCCGGGGCGTGCTTCGCCAAGCTGGGCGCATGCAGGATGTACAGACACCTCCCGGGTTCGTAGCCCCCGGCGACCTCGCCCTCATACACCAGCAACGCGTCCTTGAGCAACCTCGCGAGGCTCATGTCGTAGCGTTCGGCGAGCTCGCGCATGCGTGCGGCCATCGGCCCGCGAATCGCCACCGTCAACGCGTCAGGCTGCACCCGGGGCTGGGTGTGCCGCGCGGGCTCGCCCCGCCCTGGTCGCGGGGTCTTGGGTTGGGATCGGGCCTCGATCTCGCGCTGGGCGCGGCGCTCTCGGCGAGTCCGGGCCGCTTTCAGGGCGCGCTGGTGGCGGCGTTCGGCCTGTTCGGCGAGGATCTCTGAAGCACGTGCACCGACTGGGTCCTTTCGCTTTGGCATATCTACCTCCCCGAGTCCCATTGGGCGCCGTTGCTGGCCCGACGTAATGCCTGGATCCGCCGCCAGAACTCGTCCCGCAGCTTATCGGGCTCGACGAAGCGCTTCCGTTCGTTGAGCTTGCCGTACATGTACAGCGTACGACTCAGTTCGCGGCCAATGCCCCACAGGCGGGCCGCGCGCTTGAGGGCGTCGGAGGCGGCCGACTTGAGCGGCTGCTCGTCTTTCACCTGTCCGTCGACG
>JBEKKD010000429.1:0-4142 GCA_050010895.1 Armatimonadota bacterium | reverse complement strand
GGTCGAGATCGGCCGGTGTGGTGCATTCACCCTCGCGTATCCACCCTCGTTGCAGGGCGATGCCGCGGGCCTTCTCGAAGTTGCGCGCCGTGATGAACCCCTGCACCCAGGTACAGTGTCGTCCCAGATCCTTCAAGGGCTTGAGGATGATGTAGCCCTGCGCGATGTCCGAGAACACGACTCGCTCTTGATACGCAAAATAGCAACTCTGGCGGTCGCGCAGGGGGGCGAAGGGGGATCCCTCCACGTCGAATCCAACAGCGCTCTTTCCGGTGGCTGCCAGGGCTGTTTCGAGCAGTCCGCCCAGTGGCTCGCGAACCGATTGCTGGCCGCCGGTGAAGATCTCAGAGCCTAAATGCCACTGGTGCAGGCAGATCTGGAAGACCCGCGTGCCGTACCGCCGCGCAAGCAGACCACCCAGCCTCGGCTCCATCTCCCGCACGAGCTTCCCCGCCACGACCACGGGCCATCGGTAGTGGGTGAAGGAGTGCATGTAACCCGTGTGCAGGAGCACCTTGTCTGTGCCGGCCGTCGCCTCCTTTGCGAACACTTCTGCCATATAGGCATCACGTGCCATGAGATTCTCTCGGAGGGCCGCGCGTCGCTCCTCGGGGGCCTGCTGCACGTCATACTCCTCGACATCGCCATCCAGCCCGACAACGCGGAACCGCGGCGCCCCCGGCGGCAACGAGTGGTTCAGCGTCCAGATCGCGTGGAAGATACCCATGTACTCGCGGTACCCCCACACCGAGACGTAGTCACGGTAGAGATCCACTACAGCTGCCTCATCGTACTCGGGCGCGGACAGGATCTGGTTGGCCCGCGCCGTGTTCCGACTGCGCAGGAACTCCGTTGCCAGACACCTGACCTTCGCCCGGCGGTACAGCGGCTCAATCAGCCCGGCGATGAAAGCAAGGTTCTCGGGCACCTCGTGCATCTCTCCGAGGATCACGATGTCGTGGTCGCGGAATGCGCTGACGACGTAATCGGTGGGAGGCTGACCATGCTGCTCCAGGTAGGCGGCAAAGGGGGCCGTATCCTTACCAGTGAGTGTGGCGATATCGGTACCTGCGGCCTCGGCTCCGGCACTAGCAACTGACGTACTGGCCTGGCTGCTCACCAGCAGCGCCACCAGGCACAACCATCTCATCCCTCGCATCTCGGTTCCCCTTCGTTGTGACGGGACCTGCTAGCTCATACGAGGTGGGGTGCCGTTTGGTTTCAGCCGGTTCCGGATCTCTTGTCTGGCGCTGTTGAGTGCTGAGCAGTTCCGGCCCGTGTATGCCGCCGAGGTCACCTCCTCGCACATGACCGCGGTCCCCGCCCGTATTGTCCAGGAACTCATCTGGCTTTCAGGATGCTGGCGCGGCCTCTCTCGTGGTATCCTCGGCACTCGCTGATACTCCTGCGCTGGGAGCCGTAGAGGATGAGCGCGAATGCCGAGTCGGCATTGGGCCGATGGGGCTGCCGGTGATCGCCACCGTGGCGCGGCTGCTGTGTTGGGGCCGGCATCGCGACTGGGCCCATAGGACACAATTATGGGCTCAATGCACCCGGCAGGACGGCCTGTCCGACCCGCAGACTACAGCGGCAACTGGAACGCCCTCGCGACGTACACCGCCATCTGATCCCGGGTGACTACGTCCTCCGGACGGTAATCGCCATCCGGATAGCCGTTCACGATGCCGGCCTGCTTGGCGTACTCGATATACTTGTAGGCCCAATAGTTGGTCAGCACGTCCGGGAAGTCCGGCGTTGCGGGCGGCGTGTATCCGGTCAGATCCAGCCGAGCCGCAGTCGGCGTGTAGATGCTGCGGGCGATGAACACCGCCATCTGGTCACGGGTCACCTGATCGGCCGGCTTGTAGGTGCCGTCGGAGTAGCCCTTGACCACGTTCTGCTCGACCGCGTACTCCACATACTTGAATGCCCAGTAATCGGTCGGCACATCCGAGAAGGTGGCAGTCGCCGGGCCAGTCGGCACCGCCGCATCCCCACCGGCCAGCGCGCGAGAGATGTAGACCGCCATCTGATCGCGGGTGACCGGGGCGCCGGGTTTGTAGGTACCGTCGGAGTAGCCTTTGGCGATGCCCGCATCCACGCAGGACAGAATCTGGTCCAAAGCCCAGAAGTCCTCCGGCACATCCAGGAAGGTCACCAGGATATAATGCTGCTTCGTGATGCTGCTCGATCCGCTTGCATTCGCGACCGTCAGCGAGACCGTGTAGGTGCCGACATTCGCGTAGGAGTGAGAGGGGTTCTTGACATCCACGGCAGCGCCATCGCCGAAGTCCCAGTTCCAGCCTGTCGGAGTATAGGTGGATAGGTCGGTGAACTGCACGATCAGCGGTGCGGTGCCAATGGTGGGCGTCCCTGAGAAGCCCACGATCGGCTGCGGCTCCTGGTAGGCGCCAGTCCGCCGCGCGTCGTGTCCGAACATGGGCCAGGGGTTCGCATCGGTCGTGGTGGTATCGCACTTCCAGGCATAGACGCTGTAATCATAGGAGCCCACCACGACCTCGAGGTGTCCATCGCCATCCAGGTCGGCGAGCGCGGGGGAACTGCCGACCGTATTCCCGGTGCTCTGGGGCCAATCCGCTACCGGCGTGCCGTCGGCGTGCCAGGCGTAGACGTGATGGTCCCAGGAACCGGCCAGCACTTCCAGTTTTCCGTCTCCGTCCAGATCTCCGAGCGCGGGGGAGGCATAGACGCAGCCATCGAACCCGGCGCCCTGAGGCCAGCCCGCAATGGGGGTGCCGTCAGCGCGCCAGGCAGAGACCTGCTCGCCATAGAGAGAGCCCGACTCGGCCACCACCTCCAATTCCCCATCGCCGTCTAGATCGCCCAGTACCGGGCAGTTCCAGACTGTGCCTCCGGCGTACTGGGGCCAGCCGGCCACGGGACTGCCATCGAAGTGCCACGCGTAGATGTAGCCATCCTGCGCGCCGACCACCACTTCGAGCTTCCCGTCCCCGTCGAGGTCCCCGATCGCCGGGTAACTCGCCGCCGGATAATTCGCGTTCGCCGTAGTGGCGGTGTGCGGCCAGCCGGGCATGAGGGTGCCGTCGGCGCGCCAGACGTAGACTTTGAAGCTCCACCAGCCGACCGCCACAACTTCCAGCTTCCCGTCGCCGTCCAGGTCGCCTACGGTCAGATAGCAATCCGTCAGCGGGAACCCGGTGCTCTGGGGCCAACCGGCCAGCGGGGTGCCGTCGGCATGCCAGGCGTAGACTTTGCCATCGCCCGAGCCACACACCACCTCGAGGGTACCGTCCCCGTCCAGATCCCCTACGGCTGGACAACTGCCGATTGCATTCCCGGTTGTCTGGGGCCAACCCGCTACGGGCGTGCCATTGGCGTGCCAGGCGTACACCTTCCCGTCATGCGAGCCGATCACCACCTCGAGCATCCCGTCCCCGTCGAGGTCGGCCAGCGCCGGACAGCTGTTCACGGCGCCGCCGGTGGCCTGTGGCCAGCCGGCTACCGGCGTGCCGTTGGCGTGCCAGGCGTAGACCTTCCCATCATTGGAGCCGACCACGACTTCGAGCTGGCCGTCGCCGTCCATATCGCCGATCGCAGGCGAACTCCAAACCTGGCCGCCGGTGGCTTGGGGCCAGCCGGGCAGGAGCGACACGCACATCCCCCGCCCCGCCACGACCAGCAGGAGCGCGACTGACGATACGATAAGACGTATCTGAGTTTCCATTTTGAGCCTCCGACTGCACGTCCCCGCCGAGCCGGAAAGCCAGCGGCGGAACCGGCAAGTAGGATAGAGGTTCGTCAACCCAGCCGCGGCCCTCCTACATCGGCAGCTTGAACGCCCGTTGAATATAGACCGCCACCTGATCCCGCGTGCAGATGTACTCCGGATGGTAATCCCCGTCCGGATAGCCCTTAGTCACGCCAATAGCGGGCTGGGCGATGTACTCCACGTACTTGTAGGCCCAGAAGTTCGTCGGCACGTCGGGGAAGGTCGCCGTCGCAGGCGGGGTGTAGTTCACGAGGTCCGCGCCGGCCGTGGGCGTGGCGATGGCGCGGGCGATGAACACTGACATCTGGTCGCGGGTCACCTGGTCGGTCGGTTTGTAGGTGCCGTCGGAGTAGCCCTTCACCACGGCCTTGCTCACCGCGTACTCCACGTA
>JBEKKD010000428.1:0-4143 GCA_050010895.1 Armatimonadota bacterium | reverse complement strand
CGGGATTCGCGGGCCTTGGCGGTCAAGGTCTGGGTGCTGGAAGCACAACGTGGTTGCGTTATCTCTGGGTTACAGTACCATTAAGGCCAGGTTAGGGCTGCCACCACAGATATGGTAGATACTGTGCAGAGATGGCCCACGCAACCACATTGACGCAGTACTGGGATCGCGGAAAATCGATGCACCGGCACCGAAGATGGCGGGCGAGGCTGATGGGTATCGTATGCCTGGTCGCCGGCATCTGGGCGATTCCGGTTCGGCCGGGGGTAGTGCTCGGCGAATCGATGGCGCCATCCTTTCACAACGGCCAGCTGTTCCTCATGTCGCGGTTGACCCGAGGCGGCCGTGTGGCGCGTGGCGATGTCGTGGTGTTCGATCTCAATGGGGAGACCTTCATCAAGCGGGTCTTCGCACTCCCCGGGGAAGCCGTCTGGGGGATCGATTGGGCTCCGCTCGACGGCAGACCCGACTATCTGCTCGGCAGCAACGAGATTCCACGCATGCGAGCGTTCCTCCGCCGACATCCGTCAGTTGGGAAGCTGGTGCAGCTTCAGGTGCCAGCAGACCACGTCTTCGTTGTCGGTGACGCGGCTGGGAAGTCGGTGGACTCACGGCAATTCGGGCCAGTGCCCAGGGAGGCGATACGCGGGCGGCTGATGTTGCCGTCGTGAGCCGCCAGGAGCGCATACCGCGAGCAGTCATCCCTCTATGTTCGGGGCAGCTGCGGTAGCAATCCGGCAGCAGATGGCCGGGCTTGAGGACCCCGTCGTGTACTTGCGGCGTGTCACTTGCCGAAGCGGTAGCCGATCCCCCGTACTGTTTCGATGTACTGCGGGTGTTTCGGATCGGGCTCTAGCTTCTGGCGAAGCCAGCGTACGTGCACGTCGACCGTGCGTTGAGTCAAGAACTCATCGCTCCCCCACGCCTCCTCCAGCAACTGCTCGCGGGTTCGCACCCGCCCGCGGTGCAGGAGCAGCGCCTTCAGCAGACTGAACTCCCTGGGCGAAAGCTGGACCTCTCTCCCATCCACTTGCACCGAGGGCCGCGCGAGGTCCACAGAAAGCCTGTCGTCACGGAACTGATACTCCACTGCCGGCTGCTGCAACATGCTCTGCCGCCTCAACGCTGCGCGCACCCGCGCAATCAGTTCCCGCATGCCAAAGGGTTTCGTCACGTAGTCATCGGCACCGACTTCGAGACCTATCACGCGGTCGACCTCCGACGCGCGTGCCGTGAGCATGATGACCGGCACGGCGGAGCGACGGCGCAGCGCACGGCACACGTCGATGCCATCCATACCGGGCAGCATCAGGTCGAGCAGCACCAGATCGGGTTGGAGTGTCTCGTACAGTCCTAGCGCGTCCTCGCCGCTGGCCGCGATGCGGGCCTCGAAGCCTTCCGCGGTAAGCGCGTAGGCCACAGATTCCGCGATCGCCTGCTCATCCTCAACCACCAACACCAGTTGTGCCATGGTGAGTCCTCCGCTCATGGCTGTCGCTTCACGACCGGCTCCCATGGACATGCTATGCCAGACCGGCGTCTCCGCCCCCTACTCGGATGTGTCCCCGCCGACAGCCCACGCTTGGCGCCGTCTCAACTGCTCTTCCCGCAACACGCTGTCCAGTTGCTCCGCCATTGCGAACAGCCTCTGTACGTCGGCCTCCACTTGGCAGGCAACCAGCCGTGCTGCCCGCGCTCGCGGAGAGGCCACACCGGCGCCGCGGTTACCGCCGCGGCCCGCGTGAACCCTCCCGGGACGACCTGCGATCCCATCTCTCACCGTGCTCTTCGTCTCCATCTCCATACCCTCACTCCGCCCACTGGGCCCGCGCCGCACCCCCCTCGATTCCCCCAAGCCCTCAATCCGCTTTCGGATGTATGTCACGCTATCAGTGTAGCCGGCCCACCTTAAGGTCTGATTGGTGTTGTGTTAAGGCTAGGCTAAGCCTTCGAAGGAGGGGCGCCGGCGAGAACGACTCCTCGATCGCGTACCTGCCGGCGCCATCGTCCCTTACTCGGCCGAGGAGCCCGACGCGCGTTCAGTCGCGCGCAGGTTGGGCCGTGCACCTTAACCAGACCTTGGCCGAACCTTAGTTGGATCCTATTCCGCGCTTAACGGCTGGTTAACCTCGTGGCTGTACCCTTGGCAACGATGACGGGCCGGGACGACAGCCATGGCATGATCGTCGATCGTGCTCCGAGGCAGTGGCAAGGAGGTCTCCCGGCCTCGGTCCGGAGAGGAGGTGGGGGAGCGGAACAAGAACCGGGCGGTGCAGGTGCAGAGACGGAAGCGTGACACAGAAACAGATCAAGGAGGAGCGAAGATGCGTCGCACGAGAGGGTTTACGCTCATCGAATTGCTGGTCGTCATCGCAATCATCGCGATCCTGGCCAGCATGCTGTTCCCAGTATTTGCGCGGGCCCGCGAATCGGCTCGCAAGATCACCTGCCTCAGCAACACCAAGCAGTTGGGCCTGGCGTTGATGATGTACTGTGATGACTACGACGGTACGTACCCTATGACGTACTACTACCAGAACCAGCTTCCGAATGGCACTGGCAACGCCAACAATGGCTACGTCAACTGGAGCGGCTTTATCCAGGAGTACGTGAAGAACGTTGACGTGTTTATCTGTCCCAGCCACGAGCAGAACGGCTGGGCGCCGACCTGCTTTACGACCCCCCCGATCTACCCGCCGGATGGTCAGGTGTCGCTGCAGAGCGTCAATTCCAGCGTGAACCCCGACGCGATGGACATCCAGGTGCCGCGCATCTGCTACATACCCAACGAGATGCTCATGCCCCGCAAGAAGTACAGGAATATCCCTCAGAATGTGGTGAGGGAAGATCGGGTTGACAACCCGAGTGATACCATCCTTCTGGCAGAAAACACGGGCGTTCTCAACTCGCTGCTGGACAGCTCGCCTACCGGGTACGACGCGCTGAAGACTCATCGGCCCACCAACGCTATCTGTCTCTACAGCCCGTCAACAGATCAAGAGTTCGTCTTCGACGGCGAAAACTACGGCGCGGCCCAGCAGATGCCGGTTGACGCCACGGCGAAGACGACCGCCCCTTCCGATCTGGGCATATACGCTCTGGATTACGATGTCGCCAAGCGGGAGATCGAACTCGCCAAGGTCGAAACCGCGGTCGGTCACCATCACATCTGCTACATCAGTGACGACCGCCACCTCGGAGGCGCGAACTACGTGATGGCGGACGGCCACGCCTCCTGGATGAAACTTCAGACAACGCTGGACCCCGATAACTTCAAGTGGGGAAAGGCCGCATACTCGTGTGGCGGAGCTCCCATTTGGCGCTACGACGGTAGCGGACCTGTCAAGTAGCGTTGCTTCAGCCACCCACACGCCCCATGCACCAGGGCGTCCCCCAGCCGGAGCCAGGTACAAGCTACCTGGCTCCGGGCTTTTCCAGGCGTCCCGCCATCGCTGACTCCGGTGCACTTCCGCCGTCAGGCCCGTGCTGTTCCGGAAGCTTATTCCAACCTTAATCGCACGCGAACCCGGCCTTAAACATCCGGTGGTACCATGAGGCGGATGAGGCCGCAGCCAACACGGCAGAAGGGCGCCTGGCAGGTCGGCTTCCTTGCCGGTGAACGTGCGGTCGCACAGGAGACGCGTGATGCGGAGATCGTATGAATCGGGAGGGAAGATTGTCCGGATCGGTGGCCATGGATCCGGAAGACCGGTGGCAGAGTACCAGCTCCGGCAGAGCTCCCTCCCACCCTTCCGGCGCAGCGGACTGCTACGCCGCAAGGTCTCTGTTACCCACGCGGTGGTGCTGATAGCCGTCATCGCCCTGCTGTTGGGCGGCGCCCTGGTACTGAGGGAGCGGACAGTCAAGCGGGCACGCCTACAGCAGACCCAGCAGCGCTATGCGGAGCGCGTGCGTCAGGGCGGCGCCCCGCCCACTGCACCTGGGCAGAATGAGGATTAGAGGCGAGCGCGAGGGGAGAGAGCAGGGCTGAGATGAGTGGTGGCGCCCTACGGGCATGGCGCGCGGCGATGCAACAGTGGCGGGAGACCGGCGACGTCTCTGGACTCGCAGAGGTCGCGGTCGAGACTGAGCCACGGTGGCGACGGATGCTGCTCGATGCGATTGTTGCTACCTCGCTCCGCA
>JBEKKD010000427.1:0-4152 GCA_050010895.1 Armatimonadota bacterium | reverse complement strand
GAACCAGCGCGGCCCTCCACCGATGATGACCTTGCCCTGGCACTCGAGCCAGGCGTGCGCCTCGAACTTCCCCGCCTCGTCACGCGCCACCCCGATGTGCAGCACTCCTTCGTGGCCCACCCACTTTAACAGCACATGGCCGGCAAGAGCCTTGGTGAGGCAAGTCGAGCGAGGAACAAGATGGCTGGCCACCTCCACGGCGCGGGCGATGCGCGCGGGCATCGCCCACGGAGGAGAGGCCACCTGCCGGCTTTTCACACGGGAGAGCAGGAAGCGCACCGAACGGAATGGCAGCAGCCAGAGCCCGAGCCGGACGAGCCAGAGCACTATCACCGAGACTCCGAACAGCCGCAGCTTACTGATCGTCAGATGCCGCAACATCCGTGCCTTGGGCATGGATCTCAACGAGCTTCGCCTCAGCTAACTGGGAGAGCAACGCGAGGACATCCTGCCGGCAGCGCTCGGGCTCTACGTCGTACTCCGCGAGGATGACTTCGCAGATGCTAGCGACAGTGCAGGGCTGTTTCATGAGCGACCAGATACGCGCACCAACGACGTCAAGCCCATAGTACACGCCGCTCTCCAGATTCAGGATCACCTCCTCGCCGTCGAGGTCCGATGAGACCTGCCCTGGTGAGAGAGAGACGACGCTGTTCAGATTGAGGGCGCTCGCCATCAACGGGTGTCCATTCAGAGCAGACCCGGTGCAGCACCGACCGCGCCGTGCAGGCTCTGCTCGTACCGAAATGAGACGGCTCTGCTGTCGAGTGTAGAGGGCACAGGGTCTGCTGTCAATACACAGTCAGACATTCACAGGACCCGCGGTTGGCAGTCCTGCCGATGCGAGGTCGAGGCGGCGGTATGCCGGATCTGGGCCGCCCGGAACGGCGTTTTGCTCGGAGGTTGGCAGTCAGACCGGCAAGGGGCCCTGGTAGTGTTGGGCCTGGGCCCGGTACATTCTAGCGTAGGTTCCGCCAGCGCGCACAAGATCCAGATGCGTCCCGTGTTCGATGATACGGCCCTTCTCCAGTACGTAGATATAGTCGGCCAGCTGCACGGTGGAGAAACGATGGCTGATAAGGATCGCACTGCGCCCATGGATAAGGGAGCGGAAGCGACGGAAAAGCTCGGCCTCGGCAAGCGGGTCCAGAGCGCTACTGGGTTCATCGAGCACGACGATGCCGGCATCACGCATGAACGCTCGCGCCACCGCGATCTTCTGCCACTCGCCGATGCTTAACTCCTGCCCGTCGGCGAAGGCATTGCCAAGGAGGGTATCGTACTGGGACGGCAATCGGGATATCATGGCATCTGAGCCAGATGCCTGCGCAGCTCGTCTGACTGCCTGCAGATCAAACGGATGCTCAACGTTCCCCAGCCATATGTTCTCGCCGGCACTTAGCAGGTAACAGGCGTAGTCCTGGAAGATGATGCTGACCAGACGACGCCAGGCCTTCGGGTCCAGATGGCGCAGGTCACATCCATCGACAGTGATGATCCCGGAGGTGGGGTCATGCAAGCGGCTGAGCAGTTTGACGAGGGTGCTCTTGCCCGAGCCGTTCTCTCCAACCAAGGCGATCACTCGGGCCGCGCCGATCTCGAGGTCGACATCCTGCAGCGCAGGAGAAACGCTGTTGGGGTACCAGTAGCTTACACCGTGGAACCGAATCGTCTGCTCTTCCGGTTGGGGAACCGCGTGCACCGGAGGCAGGGGCAGAACCGAAGGGCGCAGATCGAGAAACTCCTGGTAGTTGTGTAGGAACAGGCTGTTCTCGTACAGCCCCGCCCCCGCGCTGAGCGCTGACTGCAGATAGGCGAAGCCGTTCTGGAATCCCTGGTAGTACAACACCATCTCTCCCGGAGTGAGCACCCCGCGAAGGGCAGAGATGGCCACATAGAGCAGGGCGCCAAAGATACCCACAGTTGCCAAGGTCTGCGCCAGAAGCTCGAGGACCACACGGTGCCGGGAGAGGCTCAACCGGTTCTCACGGAGATCGCGCCGGAGATCCCGGTACCGTTGACGAAACAGCGATCCGAGATCGAATAGGCGCACTTCTTTGGCATACATCGAAAGCGTCAGCAGCCAGTGGTAGTACCAGGCCCTCCGGTCCTGTTCCGTCTGCCGTTCCCTCAAGGTGTGCAGTTTCCGCGCGTAGCGTAGGCGCACCAGCGCTCCAGGAACCGCGACAAGAAACACGAGCAGCGTCAGAACCCAGTTGTAGAGGACGAGCAACCAGACGATCCCCAGCAGGGAGATGGCGCTCTGGCTCACCTGGATCAAGTTCGCCACAATGGACATTGGGCGACTCGGGGCTTCCGCCTGCGCCATATGGAGCGTGTTGAAGTACCGGGAATCTTCGTAATAGGCCAGATCGACGGCGGCTGACTGCTCGTGGATGACATCGGAGACGGCATCCGTCACAAGCTGTGCCTGGGCCTCGCCGGACAGCTCCGCGAGGGAGCGGCACACCGCCGCGATAAGAGCCACGCCGCCGGCCAACAGGATCCAGAGGACCACGGGAGGGAGCCCGCCGCTGGTCCGTGACGTTGGCGAGCCGGGAGTCACGGAGTCGACGATACGCTTCAGCAGATACAGCGAGATGAGGGGGAGGACTCCCTGCACCACGACCATGAAAACGTTGACGAGAGTCCATTGCGGCGACACTCGCCAGACAATCCGCATGGCCTGGCTGATCCGTTGAGAGAAGGCTCGCGCCCGGGTAAGGAACGTGCGCATTCAGCCCTCGACTGGCAGCCGCAGAATGGACACTTGCCGCCATCACCCCCTGGTAGTCGGTCCGTCCGGCCCGTCCATCGCCCCTATCGGTGCCACCAGCTATGTCACTCCGACGGCATGCAGGGACATCGGCTCTGGGCCCCGCGGTGAGCGCAGGATTGCCTCAGGCGCTGGTGGCCGGCAACCAAGCGCGGTATGCGGTCTGACCGCACCGTAGTACTTTCTCCGGCGCGCCAGCAGCACCTTCGCGTACGAAGTGGATTGTGATGTGGGGGCAGCGACCAATGTCGCTGCCCCCTCTCCTACCCAGGCCGGGTGAGCACTGTGAAATAGCGCAGTGGGCGATGCTCTGCGCATGCCAGATGGCGACGGGACACCTCCAAACGGATGGGAGTCACTTATCTTCTCCGGTTCGGCGTTCGGGGCGACACTAGAGGCAGCTACCGAAGCCGTCAAGAGTCCTCTCGAGCGCAGGGGCTTCACGTAGCTCTTTCCAGGACTCGCGCATTCCCCGTCCCATTTTTCGAGCGCTGCCGGACCGGGTCGACTAGCTCCAGTCGGCTCAAGGACAGCGTCTGCTGGCGTTTCATCTCTGCAGTAAGCGAAAGAACCTGTCCCATCAAGAAGAAAGGCCGCAATCGTTCCATGTCATTGGAAGGGCCGCTGCTGGCTACCGCACTCATCACCAGAAAGCCGCTCTGCATCTTGCTCTACGGGGTCCCGTCAGGGCAGTTGGCGCGGGCGCGGAAGCGACTCCCGGCAGGGAACCAAGGACGGCGGGTGGCGGCCTCAGGTGCTCCGGAAGACGTCAACACGCGGATCCGGGCCGCCGGAACTGGCAGAGCAAGGAGCCAGCGGCCCGTCGGCGACGCCTGCGCATGTGGCCGGAAGGACACCGCCTGCCGTTGCCTGATGATGGCTTCTGCGCCACGCATTGCACATGTTGCAGGAGAGAACCGACTCGCATGGAGGCAGCGGGACGGCGTGAGGCCAACGTGAGGATGCGTTCTGCTTCAGTCAGTCGGCGGTCGAGCAGTGTCGTTGCCACAGGCCGGCAATGTGGAAGAAGAATCCTATAGGCCACTTGCCGAAGTAGGTGCGTCTCCGGGCAGGTGAGCGGTGGGAAGGAACTAGCCGTGCTGGCGCTGTGGCGCGAACACGATAGCCGTGACTCAGCAGCATTCGGCTGGCATGACTATGCCTGGGACGCGGCCCATACTGGTCCTGACGTCGAAAGGACTCGCTGCTGCTCCATCGGTACCATCACTCCGCGCCTCTCGTCGCGGCCCCCGCTCGCGCTCAATGCTCCTGGCGGACTCACGCGACAAGGTGCTCCCAAGGCACGTGGCCAGGCGACTACAGCGTTCGTTCCGTGGAGGTGATTCCCATGGCGATGGTGGCTGCGGCTCGCGTTA
>JBEKKD010000426.1:0-4165 GCA_050010895.1 Armatimonadota bacterium | reverse complement strand
CGTAAACGATGGTCACTAGGTGTTGGGGGTATCGACCCCCCCAGTGCCGCAGCTAACGCATTAAGTGACCCGCCTGGGGAGTACGGCCGCAAGGCTGAAACTCAAAGGAATTGACGGGGGCCCGCACAAGCGGTGGAGCATGTGGCTCAATTCGAGGCTACGCGAAGAACCTTACCAGGGCTTGACATCTGCGGAATCCTGCCGAAAGGTGGGAGTGCCCTTCGGGGAGCCGCAAGACAGGTGGTGCATGGCTGTCGTCAGCTCGTGTCGTGAGATGTTGGGTTAAGTTCCGCAACGAGCGCAACCCTCGTCTTATGTTGCCATCAGTTCGGCTGGGCACTCATGAGAGACTGCCAGAGTAATCTGGAGGAAGGTGGGGATGACGTCAAGTCAGCATGCCCCTTACGCCCTGGGCTGCACACATGCTACAATGGGCAGTACAAAGGGAAGCAAGACCGCGAGGTGGAGCCGATCCCATAAAGCTGTCCTCAGTTCGGATCGGAGTCTGCAACTCGACTCCGTGAATGTCGGAATCGCTAGTAACCGCAGGTCAGCACACTGCGGTGAATACGTTCCCGGGCCTTGTACACACCGCCCGTCAAGCGATGAGAGTCGGCTGCACCCGAAGTCACTGGCCCAACCCGAAAGGGAGGGAGGTGCCCAAGGTGCGGTCGGCGATTGGCGCTAAGTCGTAACAAGGTAGCCGTACCGGAAGGTGCGGCTGGATCACCTCCTTTCTAAGAGTCGACCCAACGGATCGCCAAAGGATCCACACGCAGCCGCTCGGGCTTGCCTGAACGGTGCGTGCCGGTTGTTCACTAGAAACCAGCAACTGTGGGCCATCCAACGACGATCGTGACTCTAGGTCGGTCACAACCTCCGAACACTGTTGAGTTCCTCAAGGCGCACGATGACCTCTACGACCGCGAGAGGGGTTCTCTGAACCCCTCTCGTATTCTTTTGGGGACAGGGGGAATCGTCTCCAGCGGCGCAGGCTTCCTGCCTGTGATCTGTCGCGGGCTCCTAGCTCAGTTGGCTAGAGCGCTGCCCTGATAAGGCAGAGGCGGCTGGTTCGAGTCCAGCGGGGCCCACCAAGCCCTTGCCGGAGGCAAGGACTTGGTGGAGAGAGGAGATAGAGGAGAGGGGAAGGGCGATGACGGCGAACGACCTGCCGTAGATGTATTCCCTCTCGCCGACGCACACAGACGGTCGCTTTTCCCCTTTCACCTCTCAGGCCATTGCCTGCAGCGCATCACATCCGCAGTTTCCCGCCCTAGTCCGTGGTATACTGGCTGCGGAGCGAAGCCCATGAACAGAGCATTTACGCTGGTAGTCGAGCGCGATCCGGAAAGCCACTGGCTCGTTGGGGAGGTCGTGGAGTTGCCTGGGTGCTACACACAGGCTCCTGACATGCCGACCCTGGAGGCCAATATCAAGGAGGCGATCGCCGCGTACCTTCAGACGGTCGGAGAGGACGAGCCTGTGTCCAGTTTCGTCGGCACATGGCGCGTGGAGGTTTCCGTTTGAGCAGACTGCGCCTGCTTCCCTACCGCGAGTTGCGCCGAGTTGCGGAAAAGGCAGGCTTCCAGTGGGTGCGATGTGTGGGAAGCCACAACACGTTTCGGCGCGAGGATGGGCGAGTTGTCGTGATCCCCGATCATGGATCCGCGGTTATCGTGCGCCCTCTTTTGCGCAGGATACTGAGGGATCTGGGGCTCACACCGGAGGAATA
Organism: Armatimonadota bacterium; assembly: GCA_050010895.1. Classification (GTDB taxonomy): domain Bacteria; phylum Armatimonadota; class Hebobacteria; order Hebobacterales; family Hebobacteraceae; genus JBEKKD01. The sequence goes on along the minus strand of JBEKKD010000426.1, from coordinate 2,433 downwards.
CGGACGGATGGTCCGAGATCTGTAGGGAGCTTCGTTCTACCCCCGGCTTGGGCCTGATGAGGAGGGATGATGCCGAAACAGGCTATCCAGATCATCGTTCGGCCGCCGATCACCCCAGACCAGCTCTTCGCCTTCTACCTGGGGAATGACATCTGCGAGGCGGGGTTCGGCAAAGAGGTCGCCGCTCGCGTCCTGGGTCGGAGCAGCCTGATCGTTGGGGCGTTTGAAGGCGATAGGCTCGTGGGGATTGTTCGTGCCATGTTCGACGGGCTATCCGCTGAGATCGTTGACTTCTGCCTTGCCCTGGAGTACCAGGGCGAAGGTCTGCAGTTCGCCAACGGCTCCCTGATCGAGAGCGATCCGACTGGGCTCGGGAAGCGCCTGGGCGAGACAGCCGTCAGGGAACTGCTAGCGATGGGAGCGTCCTTCATCTCTACCACAGCGCTGGCCGACGTGGAAGAGAGCTTCTACCGCTCGCTTGGCTTCCGTCTAAACGAAGGCAGCGTAGAGTACATCATTGACCGGCGGCCGTATGTCACGGGCGACAAGCCGGAGGGCATGGCTTAGCCTTCGGGCATGGGCCAGGCGTTTTCTCTAGCCGGTGAGCCCCAGCACCCTCTCCGCGTTCTTCTGCGCGATTTTCGAGTAGGCGGCTTCGGAGACATGCCCCTCGGCGCGGGCGGTGCTGATGTAGGGCACGATGTCCACTTGCTGGTTGACGTGGCAGATGTCGGTGCCGAAGAGCAGCTTGTCCTGGCATTCCTCGAAGAACCAATAGCCGAACTCCGGGTCGCGGCTGATGGCGTTGAAGCCGCTGCCGGCTGAGAGGTCGGCGTAGAGGTTGGGGTACTGCTTGAGCAGTTGTACGGTTCGCCCGGGACCTTCGACTTTTCCCTCGGGATAGTCGCCGCGAGTCGCCTCGTCCACATTCGACGCGATCTCGGACCAGAAGGCCATGGCGTGGCCGATGAAGGTCGTCTCGGGACATTCCTTCAGCGCGCGTTCCAGACGCGGCATGCCCATTTCGTCGGCGACGCCGTAGAGCGGGTACGCGACGGCGACCGCGAGATGGAAGATGATGGGGAAGCCGACGCGGCCGCAGTGACGATAGAGGTTCATGCAGAGTGGGTGATCGAAGGGGATGTTGGCCGTCAACTCGCCCAGGCCCTTGCAGCCGGCCGCTTTGAACTGGCCGAGGATCCACGAAAAGTCCGCGTCGGGCGAATTCGCGCTGCGGGGGTCGATGTTGCAGAAGGGGATGATGCGGTCGGGGTGGCGCTTGTAGGCGTCGAGAACGGCTTCGTTGCCGCCGCCCACCATGAAGCATTCCGGCGTCATCCCCAGGGGCAGGATGACGAATCGGTCTATGCCCAACTCGTCAGCGCGACGGAGAAGCTCGTGTTCGTCAACCGACGGCTCGTCAGTCAGGCCCCAGTGTCCCAGGTGGGTGTGGATGTCGATCATAGCGCGTTCCTCAAGAGGGAATGCCTACGATCTTGCGCCGGGGGGCGCGCGATTCCTCTCGCGTTCGGGGCGGGCCGCTCTCTGGAAAGGGACGGCGGACGCGCCACAGAAAGACGATGAGTGCATGGATGTGTCACACCCGTTGAAGGAGGTTCGAGCATGAGCATTGATGCCGCGACTGAGAAGCTGGCGCTGCTGGGCGGACCGAAGGCGATCAGGAGCGAGTACGACGACCTCTTCCGCTGGCCCATCGTCACTGAGGAAGATGAGCAGGCGGTGCTGGCGGTGCTCCGCGCGGGCTCCATGTCCGGCAGCGAGGTCACGCGCCAGTTCGAGACGGAATATGCCGCCTATCAGGGGAGCAAGCACGCGCTCGCGTTCTGCAACGGCACCGCGGCTTTGCTGGCGGCGATGTACGGTTGCGGCGTGCGCCGCGGAGATGAGATCATCTGCCCGAGCCTGACCTATTGGGCGTCCGCTCTGCCGGTGTTCAGCCTGGGCGGGACGGTGGTGTTCGCCGACATCGAGCCGGATTCGATCTGCATTGACCCGAAGGACATCGAGCACCGGATCACGCCGCGAACGAAGGCGATCGTGATCGTGCACTATTGCGGCCATCCCGCGGACATGGACCCGATCATGGAGATAGCGCGCAGGCACGAGATCAAGGTGATCGAGGACGTGTCGCACGCGCACGGTGCTCTCTACAAGGGCCGGCTGGTCGGGTCCATCGGGGATGTGGGGGCGATGTCGATGATGTCTGGGAAATCGTTCCCCGTCGGGGAGGCGGGGATGCTGTGCACGAACGACCAGGTGATCTTCGAGCGGGCGCTCGCGCTGGGGCATTACGAGCGGACGGAAGCCGAGATCACGATCCCGGAGCTGAAGCCGTTCGTGAAACTGCCTCTGGGTGGCTACAAACATCGGATCAACCAGACCTGCTCGGCGATGGGGCGGGTGCAGCTTCGC